>VCAX01000068.1 GCA_013607665.1 Campylobacterota bacterium
TATATTGTTGCAGTTGCCAAAAAAGGGAGATATTTGAAAAAATATGGTATAAACATTAGAACATATAAAAACAAAATGGTAGGGTATGGCAGAGACACTTATAGGGCAGATCGATCGGATTCTTTTTGAGGGGGATGATGGTTTTTTCATTGCTGTTTTAAAAACGGGTGAGAAGATAAGCGGTACTTACTATGAGAGCGATATAAAAAACATCAAGGGCTCTGCCATCACACTCGATGGTGAGTGGCATGAGCATAAAAAATATGGCAAGACCTTCAAATTTACCGCTATCAAAGTCAATCAAAATGAACTCTTTTTCTTTCTTACAAAAGTTGTTAAGGGTTTTACAAAAAAACTCGCGGCTGATCTTATTGAGCAGTTTGGCTCAGAAGAACTTGTAAATATCTTGGACAATGACATTGAGCGGCTCTTAGAGGTCAAGGGTATAAAAGAGAAGCGTCTTAAAAAGATTCAAGCCTCTTGGAAACAGTTTCGTTCTATGCGTAATCTTGGAGAGTTTTTAAGCCCTTTTAATGTTTCACCTACACTGCTGACTATCATTGCTACGGCTATGAAAGATGTCGATGAGCCTTGCTCGAAGATCAAAGACAATCCCTATATTTTGACAAGTATCAATGGCATCGGTTTTAAGCGTGCGGATGAGCTTGCTATGAAGATGGGCATTGATGCTGAGGATGAGAATCGCATCAGCGCGGCGATGGATTATCTGCTGCTGGATTATTGTGAGGCAAACGGAAACTCCTGCATTGCAAAAGAGCAGCTTTTTAGCGGACTCGATGAGCTATTGGGTTTTTTTGAAAAATCATACCTCTATGAGGCGGCGCTTGTAGAGCGCGTGGGGGAGGGGAGCATTGTCGTGATGAAGAATGATCGCCTCTCTCCCGCACGGCTCTATGATGCTGAGAAGTTTTTGTATGAGACATTTACAAAGCGTGCCAAACAGGACAGCGGCGGCTATGTTGAGAATCTTGAGAAGTTTTTGGACTCCTCCTCTTTAAAGCTGGGAGAGCAGCAAAGAGCGGCGGCGGAGATGATAAACAGCGGTGCTTCTATCCTTTTTCTTGTCGGTTATGCGGGAACAGGGAAGAGTACGACCTCTAAGACGATTTTAGAACTTTTAAATACCCGTTATGACTCCAAAGAGATTATGACTTGTGCACTTAGCGGCATTGCAGCGCAGCGCATCAGTGATACAACAGGCTTTGAGTCTGCTACGATTCAGTCACTTTTGGTAAAACATGAAGAGGCAGAGAAGTTTCCCTATTCAGTCGTACTGATTGATGAGGCCTCGATGATAAACTCTTCTCTTTTTGCCCGTCTGATGAGCAAGATATCCAACAAGGCCATAGTTATTATTGTCGGAGATGATGCGCAGCTGCCGCCTATTGGAGCGGGTAATGTACTGAGTGATGTTTTAACGCTCAAGCTCGCCCCCATTGCCAAGCTCACGCAGATATACAGACAGAGTGAAGATCAGGCAATCACACTCATAGCAAATCAAATTCGACAGGGAGAAGTACCGCAGTATCGAAGCGAATATGAGGACTTTGAGTTTGTTGATGTCAATATTGCCAACTACTATGCGCTTAAAAATCAGCTCACGCAAGAGGAGCTCAAAGGGCTGCGTGAGCAAAATTCGCAAGATATTATCGCCGAGATTCTCCACAGAGTGGTCGCTTCCATTGAAAAAGCGCGTTATCGTCTGAACAATAAGCTTATAAAAGAGTATTTGAACTATTTTCAGGTTATTACTCCTATGAAAGGGGGTACGCTTGGGAGTAATAATCTCAACAGAGTGTTGCAGGAGTACTTTAATCCTAATTCTAAAAAGTGCATTAAACGAGGGGAGATGGAGTTTCGTTTGATGGATAAGGTTGTGCATACGAAAAATGAAAATATGCCTGCATGGAATCCTGATCTCTTTAAAGAGGGCGAAGATGCCAATCAGCGGCGTATATTTAATGGGATGAGCGGACTGCTTTTTAAGATAGATGAGGATGAGGAGCAGGCCTATGTCTTTTACCCCAATGAGGATGTCGTGGTACGTTATGAGCACGAAGAGCTAAAATCGCATCTGATGCTCTCGTATGCTCTGACGATTCACAAAGTGCAGGGGATGGAGTATGACATTGTCATTATTCCGATGAGTTTCACGCACTTCATTATGCACAATACGAAGCTTATCTACACTGCCATTACACGGGCAAAACATCGCTGTGTCATCATTGGGGAGAGTGGCGCTTTTGAGTCTGCATGCCGCCGCGTTGATGTGACACGCAGAGATACTGTTTTGTTGGAGCTAAAAGCATAAACTTTTAGTGGTTTTTCCGATATTATCAAGATAAATTTTTGCAAGAGTTCAGTGAAGATGCGCCAAATACGCCTGTTGCAAAAGAGATAGTTTCTGCCTTTGACTTTCAAATACATGACAATGACATTAAAACAAATATTGTAAAGGCTTTTGATAAGGGCATTGAGAAGTTTAGAGCCCTTCAAAAACTCCTTGAGAGAAAATGCTCAAGGAGTTTGATACTCTTTACAAAGCGATTTATGCTTAAAGTTTAGCAAAAAACTCCTCTAAGGCTTGTGTATCATCAAGGTTTTCTATTTTTGTGATAATTCCGTCTTTAAGTAGTACAACAACGATTTTTTCTTTGTTCATCCCTTTTGAATATGCTGCAGAGAGTGTATCATCATTGATAAGAAGAATTGGAAATTTAAGCTCTTTTAAATCAGGAAGAATGAACATCTTTTTAATGAGTGAAGGTGCTGCACTTACATCTGCAACATAGAGTGCTTTATGTTCGGCTAAAAAGTTTGCAGGTTTTTTCTCTAAAAAATCATTGCAGGCGTGTCCTGTAGGTTTTGAAAATGAGAAAAAGATGACTTTAGTCTCTGCTGTCACTGTTTGTGGTTTTTCATTTTGGTCTTTAAGCTTGACACCTGAGAGGTTTTTGCCCACAACAAGTTTCGCTTCTACATTTTTATCTGTATTTTCATCACTTCTTGAACTACATCCTATGAAAGCAAAAGCAAAGATAAGGGCTAAAAGAATTTTTTTCATAATATCTCCGTTTTTAATTTTACTAATAGTACAAAACTAATGATGAGATTATAATATTAATTAGATTTACTTAACCATATTAATAAATTTTAAAGTAATGAAACTTAGTGTAAAATTCTCTCAACAAAAGCAGATATAATCGTACTAGTACGATGAGCTTCCTGCTGAAGGAAACCAAGTGTTAACGTAGCTAATGGAATTACTTCCATTAGCGTAATAAATAAAAAAAAGAGGTTCTCTTCATTTTGTGAAACAAAATTAAGGAATTAAAATTATGGCATGGGCAACAGCACGACATATACTTGTAGATAGCGAAGCAAAATGTAATGAGTTAAAAACAGAGATAGAAAACGGAGCAGATTTTGCAGAGATTGCAAAACAGTATTCAACGTGTCCCTCTTCACGCAATGGCGGAGATTTAGGGCAGTTCGGACCGGGACAGATGGTTCCTGAGTTTGACAAGGCTGTCTTTAACGGTGATGTGGGTGTGGTTTACGGACCGATTCAGACACAGTTTGGGTATCACTTACTTGAAGTGACAGGCAGAGGTTAGAGCGTTGTGTGAGGTAAAAGTGGCGGCTGTGCAGATGAGCATGGGCGAAGATAAAAATGCAAATGTGCAAAAAGCCAAGCGTCTTGTGCGTGAGGCGGCGGCAAACGGTGCAAATATCATACTTTTACCTGAGCTTTTTGAGGGGCTTTATTTCTGCAAAGATATGGATGAGAAGTATTTTTCATGGGCAGCACCGCTAAAAGATAACAAACTCATAAAACAATTCAGTGAACTCTCATGTGAGCTTGGTGTCGTTTTATTAGTCTCTTATTTTGAAAAAGCCCAAGAGGATTATTTTAACTCTTTAGTGGTCATTGACAGTGATGGAAGTGTGATGGATAACTACCGTAAAACACACATCCCCAACGGCCCGGGATATGAAGAAAAATTCTACTTCAAACCCGGCAATACAGGTTTTAAAGTTTATGAAACAAGTTTTGGAAAAATCGGTGTCGGTATCTGCTGGGATCAGTGGTTTTGTGAAACGGCGCGGGCGCTTACATTAAAAGGTGCAGAGATTATCTTTTACCCCACAGCCATTGGAAGCGAGCCTGAAATTCATCTGGATTCCAAAGAGCATTGGCAAAGAGTGCAGATGGGACATGCCGCGACAAATACCGTGCCTGTTGTTGTCGCAAACAGATATGGCAGAGAAGTGGGCGAGAGTTGTGAACTTACTTTTTACGGTTCTTCATTTATCACAGACTACACTGGTGCTAAAATTGCCGAAGCCTCACGCAACGAAGAGTGCGTTCTCTACGCTGAGTTTGATCTGCAGGAGAATGCAAAACAAAGAGAGTATTGGGGACTGTTGCGTGACAGACGCCCCGAGGTGTATAAAGATATCTGCTAGAGACTCTTTACAATAATATCTTCTAAATCTTGTAGAGGTGCAGAAGTGACTTCTTGAAACTGAGTACAGTTAAAGGTCTGCTGCCGCTTGGCAAGTTGGGCAGTGTGTGTAGAGATAAGAGAGAGCATCTTCTCTTTTGTGATTTCACTATCAAGGAAAGAGAGCACTTCAACGATGCCAATAGCTCCCATTGCATGTGGTGCACGGCTGTATTTTTGCTCGAGGTATGCCACTTCATCAATAAGCCCCATGACATACATCTTTTGCGTTCTTTGTGCAATACGCTCACGCAACACTTCACGCTCCACATCGATGTTAAAAATTGGCAGCTCTTTTATAATTGGCTTGGTAGGATTGTTGGCAAACCACTCACTAGGTGCCATTCCTGATGCTTCTAAGATAAGCAGTGCTTTTTCAATGCGGTAGCTGTCATTTGGGGCAATCTTTTGCATATAGGCTGCATCTTTTTTTACTAAGAGTTCATAACTCTGCGTGAGGTTTTTCAGTTTTTCTTTGACGCGCTCTTGCGTGAGAGGGGTGATATCTGGAAGTTGTGAGAGCCCATCAAGTAGAGATTTCAGATAAAATGAAGTGCCGCCGACAATGATGAGGTTTTTACTCTCTTCTTTACATTTTTGCACAACGTCTCGGTAGAGTTGTATAAAAATCTCCACACTAAAGTGCTCATTTGGCCAGAGTTCGTTAATGCCAAAATGTTTTACCTCACGCAGTTCCTCTTTTGAAGGTTTTGCGGCCACGATATCTATCTCTTTGTAGATACTGAGTGAGTCTATAGAGAGAATGTAAGCATCTATCTCTTTAGCGATTTTGATGGCTAGATCACTTTTTCCAGAAGCAGTCGGTCCAATGATGGCAAGTTGTTTCATGCTACGGTTTTTTCTCTTCTTCTATGAGTGCAACTTCATCTTCTATAGTGTTAAGAAGCGGAGGTTCTTGCTGTGGAGCCATGGTTCCGCTAAGTGCTTTTATAAGCTTTCTCTCTTGCTCTTTTTCAAGTTTTCCGCTGGCTACTGTGTCGATGATCTTCTCAGCGATACGCATCTTTGCCATATTTTCCTGTTGATGAAAATATTTGTCAAGATTATCTTGATAGGCACGGAGCTTGTCATCGTGTCGGCGTTTGAAATAGAGATAGATAAAGTAACTTGCAATAAGCAGGATAACAAAGAGTATCAGCAGCAGATAGCGCTTGATCTCCATAGAGTCTTGATGCTCTATCTCACGCAGCTTTGCTTCAAAGGCCTCTTTTTCTTTTGCCTGAGCGAGCAGAATCTTTTGCTTTTCAGCTTCTGCTTCAAGCTTTATCTTTTCTAAAAGTTGTTCTTTTTCAAGTTTTGCCAATGTCGTTTGTGACTCTATCTTGGCGAGTTCCTGCTCTTTTTGTGCATCTATTTTTTTTAGTTGTACCTCTTTTGCATTTGCTATTTTTTCTTCAAAAGCTTTCTTTTCCTGCAGTTTTTTTGCTGCCAGTTCTTCTTTTGATTCTCCAATATTACATGCACTCAAAAGGAGTGCCAGTATCAGTAAAGTGAGTAGTTTCATTTCATAGCTGTCCTTGTGTTGGAAACAATTTTACTAAAAATTTCATTAATTTACTTTTGAGTATAATTCTTTAATGAAACAATACAGCCATATTTACGATACATAAGATGCTTTTTGTAACTTTTTGGAGCAGGTAGAAATCCATAAAGAGACACAAAACATTCTTATTCAGATGTTTTCTTCAGAAGCACAGCAAGAGCGGGTAGAGTCTATTGCGGTAGAAGTGATGCAAACATTACCTCACGCAACGCTCATAGGTGCTTCTACGGCTGGTGAGATTATCGCAGGTAAAATCATTGAGCGAAGTACAGTTTTAAGTATTTCTGTTTTTGAAAAAAGTTCTCTGCGTCTTTTGAAGAGCCAAGGGGATGATTCCTATGCACTTGGTTTGTCTCTTGCAAAAAAGGTCTTTGATTCCGATACAAAATGTGTCATCACCTTTTTAGATGGTTTGGCACATAACGGACAGGAGTATTTGCAGGGACTCAATGCAATGAACTATAAGCATGCAGTCATTGCCGGCGGTATGGCTGCGGATATGCTCAATTTTAAGCGAACGTATACGATCTGTGCAGAGCATGTTTTTAGCGGAGGTGCTGTTTGTGTCGCAATTTCAGGCGAAGATCTGGAAGTATTGCAGGATTACAATCTTGGCTGGAGAGCAGTTGGACCTACATTCACAGTGACAAAATCAGATGGAGCAAGAGTTTATGAAATAGACCACAGGCCTGTAAAAGAACTTTACGAAGAGGTTCTTGGCAGTTTTGCTGTTGAGAATATGCCGGCATCTACTATAGAGTTCCCTCTTATTTTGCAAGAAGAAGATATGCAGATAGCGCGCTCAATGCTGAGTATTGCAAAGGATGGCAGTATTCTCTACGGAGGTAACATACAAGAGGGTTCAGTGGTTCGCTTTGGTCTTGGCAGCCGAACACTTGTCAATCAGTACTATCCAAACCAGCAGCTTAAAGAGAGTGAAACGCTACAGGCCTGTTTTCTATACTCCTGTATTGCACGGAAGATGTTTTTGGGTAAAGAGCTGGAGAAAAATTTCCATATTTTAGAAAACAGTGCGCCTACAAGTGGGTTTTTTACCTATGGTGAATTCTTTTTCAATGAGAATAAAACAAAACTGCTCAACATTACAACAACACTTCTTTTTTTGCGTGAAAAAGGGACAGAGGCTGCTAAAAATCATACGGAGA
>VCAX01000069.1 GCA_013607665.1 Campylobacterota bacterium
ATAGTAAATAAAGCTTCATAATAATATTAAGAAAAGTTTAGTCACTATGACTAAGACTATTGACATTTTACTTTTTTTTCTGTATTATCCCATTTGTAATTAATAAGAAAATATTAGGAGGATAATGAAATGAATTTCAAACCACTAGGGGATAGAGTATTAGTAGAGAGAGTCGAAGAGACCAATACAACTGCGAGTGGGATTATCATTCCGGATAATGCAAAAGAGAAACCATCAGAAGTAAAGGTTATTGCTGTTTCCAGTGAAGTTGAAGATGTAAAAGTCGGAGATAAAGTTGTTTTTGGTAAATACTCTGGTACTGAACTTGTACTTGAAGGTAAAGACTACCTAATTCTTGATACATCAGATATTTTAGGTATCGTAGCGTAATAATTTAACAATTTTTCAAAAGGAGAAAACAGATATGGCAAAAGAGATAATTTTTTCAGACAACGCAAGAAACAAATTGGCAAAAGGTGTTGAGAAACTCACAGATGCAGTAAAAGTGACAATGGGACCACGCGGTCGCAATGTTTTAATTCAAAAATCATACGGTTCACCTATCATCACAAAAGATGGTGTTTCCGTTGCACGTGAAGTGGAGCTTGCTGACAAGCTAGAAGATATGGGAGCACAACTTGTAAAAGAGGTTGCATCAAACACTGCTGATGAAGCGGGTGACGGAACGACAACTGCGACTGTCTTAGCAAATGCTATCTTTTCTGAAGGGCTTAGAAACATCACTGCAGGGGCAAATCCTGTTGAAGTAAAACGCGGGATGGACAAAGCATGTGAGGCAATTTTAGAGAACCTTAAAGCTGCTTCAAAATCCATCAAAGACAAAAATGAGATAGCACAGGTTGCTACTATTTCGGCAAACTCTGATGAGCAGATCGGGAATATGATCGCAGAAGCGATGGAGAAAGTCGGTCAAGACGGTGTTATCACTGTTGAAGAGGCAAAAGGTATCGTCGATGAACTTGATGTTGTTGAGGGTATGCAGTTTGACCGTGGATATTTAAGTCCATACTTCATTACAAATACTGAAAAAATGACGGCTGAGATCGAAAATCCTTGGATTTTACTCGTTGACAGCAAAATCAACTCACTAAAAGACCTCTTACCAGTGTTAGAGCAAGTACAAAAAACAAACCGTCCGCTGCTCATTATCGCTGAAGATGTTGAGGGTGAAGCACTCTCTACGTTAGTTGTGAACAAACTTCGCGGTGTACTTAACATCTCTGCAGTCAAAGCACCAGGATTTGGTGACAGAAGAAAAGCGATGCTTCAAGATATCGCAATTCTTACGGGTGGTACGGTAATCTCTGAAGAGACAGGACTTACACTTGAAGGTGCAAACATCGATATGCTCGGACAGGCTTCTCGCGTTGTTATTGATAAAGACAACACTGTCATCGTTGATGGTGCTGGAAGTAAAGAGGCTGTAGAGGCACGTGTAAAAGAGATTAGAACACAAATGGAAACAACTACAAGTGAATATGACAAAGAAAAACTTCAAGAGCGTCTTGCAAAACTTAGTGGTGGTGTAGCCGTCATTAAAGTCGGTGCTGCAACTGAGACTGAGATGAAAGAGAAAAAAGATCGTGTTGATGATGCACTCTCAGCTACGAAAGCTGCAGTTGAAGAAGGAATCGTCATCGGTGGCGGTGCTGCTCTTGTTCGTGCTGCTGCAAAAGTAAACCTCGACCTTGAAGGTGACCAAAAAATCGGTGCTGAGATTATTCTACGCGCTGTTAAAGCACCTGTTAAACAGATTGCTTCCAATGCAGGCTATGACACTGGTGTTGTTGTCAATGCAATCGAGAATGCAGACAGCGAAACAGTCGGTTTCAATGCGGCAACTGGTGAGTATGTAGATATGTTTGAAGCCGGTATTATTGACCCGCTTAAAGTTGAACGTGTTGCACTTACAAATGCGACATCGGTCTCAAGCTTACTTCTTACAACAGAAGCGGCAATTTTTGAAATTCCAAAAGAAGAAGCTGCCGCACCAGATATGGGGGCAGGAATGCCTCCACAAATGGGAATGCCGGGTATGATGTAATAAAGCGAAAAATGTACACACCTCTGCACACTACAAAGTCCATATTATCTTTTAAAACTATATCTATGCTACAATTCCTCTAACAAAATAGAGGAGCACTGTTCGTGACTAAAAAAAAGAATTTCTCTTGTCCTAGGCAGTGGTGGTGCACGCGGCATAGTCCATATAGGCATCATAAAATGGCTCGAAGAACATAATTATGAAATAGTCTCTATCTCAGGCTGTTCTATGGGAGCACTTGTCGGTGGTTTTTATGCGGCAGGAAAACTTGATGCCTATGCCCAGTGGCTCGAGACTATAGATATACTCGATATGCTTAAACTCCTTGATTTTAAAGGAAGCGGCGGTTTTGTTTCGGGTGAAAAACTAATGAAAAAGTTGCAGTCACTTGTCGGTGATGTAAACGTAGAAGACCTTAGCGTTAAATTTACGGCAGTTGCAACAGATATCGATGCACAAAAAGAGGTATGGATAAATGAAGGCTCACTGCTTGATGCCATTCGCGCTTCTATCTCACTCCCACTTTTCTTCACTCCCTTTGAGTATAAAGGCAGACGTTTAGTTGATGGAGGAGTTTTAAACCCTGTTCCTATTGCACCAACATTTCATGACAATACCGAGTTTATCATTTCTGTCAATTTAGGTGGAGAGCCTCTCACGCAAACACCTTTAAAAGAGGATGTCATCACATCTAACTCCATTCAAAACAAAATCAAAGAGTACTTTAATAAAATATCCATTCCCGACTCCTTTGCGAAAGAGAGTGGCATGTATGCGGTGGCAAATAAATCTTTTGAGACAATGCAAAGTAGTATTGCACGAATGAAGCTTGCGGCATACCCTTCTGATATTGAGCTGGACATTCCTATGAATCTTTGTGGAACATTTGAGTTTAACAGAGCAAAAGAGCTTATCGAATATGGATATGATTTCTGCCAAAAAAATGCAGAACTAAAGGAGTATAATGGAAAATCCGTTTGAAAATGGGCATATAAAAAACTATATACTGCTCTATGCCAGTGTCGTTGTTATCATGGTGCTGTTTTTCATTGCTACATCACTTTTCAATGAAGAGGAAACCAAAATAGCAAAGAAAGTCTTTAACACAGAAGTAAAAGCATCACAAGCAGAGGAAAAACAAGAAAAAGAACAAAATCCTCACGCAGCAGAAGCAAAGTTCAAGCTTTTAAAAGAAGCCTACTAAAAAATCAGCTACTCTTTTGTTACGATGTAGAGTTGCTCATGTCCTAAGCGTTTGAGAATATCCATAACAGAGACAAAATCCTGAAACTTCGAGTTTTTGTCACTACGCAGCACTACTGTCTGTTTTTTAGAGATTGTAGAGAGTTTTTGCTCTAGCTGTGTGAGATTTACTTTCTCTTTTTCGTAGTACATCTCCCCTTTTGCATTGACATAGACCGTTACCTCTTTTTGAACATCTTGCTTCTCTTTTGCTTTTGCATCCGGCAGATCAACAGGAATAACACCCTGCTTTATAAATGTGGCAGTTGTAAGCACCATAACCAACAGTACAAGCATAATGTCGATAAAAGGGATGACATTTATCTGATCAAAACGCTTGAAACTCTTTTTACACTTGGACATTATTTCACTTCTTCCTGTGCCACATCAAATTTTGTCAGTATGCGCTCGACTTTTCTCAGTACCATAGTATAAGCGACAATAGCAGGCATAGCGACAATAAGCCCTGCTGCTGTAGCTTTCAGCGCGAGAGCGAGTCCCATCATGATTTTCTTCGCATCAACTGCACCAATATCACCCAGAGAATAAAAAGTAATCATAATACCAACAACAGTTCCTAAAAGCCCGACATAAGGAGCATTTGAACCAATAGCACTGATAATGCCTATGTTGTCTGTAAGATCGAGTTCCAGCTCATCTCTGTGCTTATAATCCTCTATGCGCACACTTTTATAAAACATCATACGCTCTATAAAAAGCCACAGCGTGACAATACTCATTAAAGCGAGTATACCCATTACTCCATAATCTAATGCTTTTTCTGCATAATCTATCATTGACATGATTATTCCTATTTAAAATTTAATTTTACTGTTGTTCCGATCTTTGGTGTGGAATCAAAAAGAAGTTCAACCCCATTTTCATCACAAAAACGCTTGACCATTGCAAGACCGATACCAAAACCCTTCATTTCACTATTTACCTGATAATAGTTGTCAAATATCGCTAAAAGTTCTACTTCATCCATGCCAATTCCATAATCTCGGATCAACAGGCTGTTCTTTTCTATGATAATATCAATATTTTTTGAATTGCGTGAGTATTTCACCCCATTATCTATCAGGTTGTCAATTACTTTTGCAAGACCAATCTTATCGAGATAAAGTTCCTTTTTGGTTAATGTCATACGAAACTCCATATGCGGATATATCTTTTGTAGAAATTCTACCCTGCTTCGTACTAACTCATCTAAAAAGAACCTCTCTTTAATTTCCTGCTTTGTCTGCATCTTTATGAGATAATCAAGCTCATTGTATCGCTGTTGCAGCATATCACAAGCACTTTCGATCCTCTCTACACGCTTTGTATTTTTCTCATCTTGCAAACTTTTTTGCAACATTTGCGTGTTTGTCGTAATGGTACTTATTGGGAGATTGAGCTCATGGAGTGTCTCTTTTGAGAGTGCTTGCAGGTTTTTAACATACGCCTGCAGAGGATCAACTGCAAGTTTTGCAATAAAAATACCGCAAAGCACAACAAGAGCAAGCATGACAACTGCTAAAAGAGAAAGGTTCGTAATTTGAAGCACTGCAAAAGCGTAATACCCAAGCAGTAAAAATGCAACAACCGTCAGCAGATAAAAAACAAAAATGTTTATGCGAAGATTACGAAACAAGCTTATACCCTATGCCTCGAACATTCTCGATGCAAAGCTCTGGAAGCATCTGTTTAAGACGATTGACATAGACTCGCAGAGCACCGTCACTACCACCTTCACAAGAGCTCCAAAGTGCATCGATTATGAGTTCTTTTGGCACTGTTTCATTTATATTTTTCAAAAACAGAAGCAAAAGTCCATACTCTTTTTGTGAAAGCTCAAGTGCTTCTCCTTTATAACGAATGGTCTTGTGCGCCTCATCATAACAAAAATTACCAATGCAATTCGCTTCGTCCTTGTTACTGCGACGCAAAACCGCTTTTATTCGTAGCAGCATCTCATCCATGTCAAAAGGTTTGGTTATGTAGTCATCGCCGCCATTTAAAAATCCCTCTTCAAGACTTTCTTTGTCCTTGCGTGAGGTTAAAAAGATCGCAGGCGTTGTATCGTCTGCTTCACGCAGCTCTTTTAAAAGAGAGAGTCCGTTAATAAGGGGGACATTAATATCTAAAAGATAGAGATCAAACTTGTTGCTAAAAGTAGCATCGAGCACATCCTGCCCATTGGTAAAGTGCTCTACACTGTAACCCTCTTCTTCAAGCAGATCGACAATCGTCTCCCCAAAGAGAAGATCATCTTCTAAAAGCAGGATTTTAATCGACACTCTCAATAGCCCAATTAATTGTCTCACCCGCATACATCGGTACTACATTAAAGTAACTCTCAGGCACAACAAAAGGTCGTTTTTCTAGTGTAACCTCTTTAAACTCAGGACATATGCCATAGATACTTTGCGCATTGTCACTGACAAATGCCTGTAGGTTGTCAAGTTTACCGAACTGATCAAATATCTCACATAGAAGCTGTAAGGCAATTGGAGCAGTAAAGACACCCGCAGCACAGCCACATGCCTCTTTTTTCTCTCTTGGATGTGGTGCAGAATCACTTCCAAACATTACTTTTGGATGTGCTTCAAGTGCAACACTCAAAAGCGCATCAAGATCTTCAGGACGTTTTGCGATAGGCTTACAGAAGTGATGCGGCATCATCATACCGCCAACGACATCATCAAGTGTTAAAAGGAGGTGGTGTACAGTAATGGTTGCATAGAGATTTGGATATTTGTCCAGCATATCGACAGCCGCTTTTGTCGTGATGTGCTCCATTACGATTTTTAAATCAGGAAAGTTTTTCGCTAAAAGTTCATAGATGCTCATAAACTCTGCTTCCCTGTCCATAACAAAACCATCTGTCTCACCATGCACACACAAAGGAATACCAAGCTGACTCATAGCCTCTAGTGTCGGTCGCATCTCTTCAATGTCAAATGAGCTTACGCCACCCTCGGAATTTGTCGTAATACCTGCCGGATAGAGCTTAATAGCCGTAATCTCTTCTACAACATCATTTAAAAAACTTTTGTCATAATTTTTGTAAAAGAGTGTCATATATGGTTCAAAATAATCATTTGGCACAGCAGCCATAATACGTTCTTTGTAAGCGATAACATCCTCTTTACTTGTAACTGGCGGAACAAGGTTTGGCATAACGAGAGCACCGCTGAAAGAGTAGGCAGTAAGCGGTGCGATATTTTCAAGCATTACACCGTCACGCAGGTGCAGGTGCATATCAAGCGGTATTAAAAGAGTATGGGTTTTCATCTAAAATAGTCCTTCGTGTAAATTAAGGCGATTATACCCTATTTGGAATTAAACACCCCATAAAGAGAGATCGATAAAAGCGATGAACATACCTAAAAAAGCGGATAATTTATAGAGATGAAAGATCTTTATAAAAGGTTTTCCATCTATGAAAACACCAAGCTGCACAGCTGAGACCAACAAAGATGCCATTATAAAAAAGAGATAAGATACAATAAGCACGATATACCAAGATTTATGCATAAAACCATATGCAAAAAGCGCTATCACAGCAGCTAAGACGATGACATTTTGAACGAGCATATTGAGGTTTGATTTTTCTTCTTTTTTGTAAACACGGGCGATTTTAAAGTACAAAAACGCAAGAAAGAGAGCAAGATAGAAAAGCATAGATAGAATTCCTTGAATAAATTTTACGAAATTCTATCTAATTAAGATTAAGTAATGTTTATTATAA
>VCAX01000006.1 GCA_013607665.1 Campylobacterota bacterium
AAAAAATTAAATTGCCTACTTTTGTGGGAATCTGCAAGTGGCTCTTAGAAGAATTATTTTCTTCTAAGTTCTTTAATACGAGCTTTTTTACCTGCAAGTGAACGAAGGTAGAAAAGTTTTGCACGACGAACACGACCGCGACGAATAACTTTAATCTCGTTGATTGAGTCAGAATAAATTGGGAAAATTCTTTCAATACCAACACCATTGGCACCAATTTTACGTACTGTAATAGTTTGACCAGTACCCTGACCACGCTTAGCGATACAAACACCCTCGTAATTTTGTACACGAGTTTTGTCGCCTTCTTTAATTGTTACTGCTAAATTTACAGTATCACCAGCACGAAAATCTGGAATATTTTTCTCAGCGATTTGTGCTTTTTCAAAGTTTTCAATATACTTGTTTCTCAAAACTAAGTCCTTAATTTTATTTTATCTCTTAAGATAAATGTTTTTCAGCTTTATGCTTTTTTAGCTCATCTGGTCTGAAAAATTTTGTTTTACATTCAGACAGGGCTAATTTTAGTGAGCGAATTTTACTATGATTTCCCTTTAAGTATTCTGATGTAACACTTAAACCATCATAGACCTGTGGTTTTGAAAAAAATGGTGCTTCAAGAAGTGGCGTCTCAAAACTCTCCACTTCCAAAGATTCACTGTTTCCAAGTACACCTTCAATATTTCTACTTGTTGCATCACAAATAACCAAAGAGGCCAATTCGCCTCCGGTCAAGATGTAATCCCCAATAGAAAAGACTTCATCGGCATACTTTTCAATGACTCGTTCATCAATCCCTTCATAACGTCCACTCACGAACGCTATATGAGATTTTTTTGCTAGACGTTTTGCATCATTTTGCACAAACGTTTTGGCAACCGGAGTCACAAAAACAATGTGAACATCACTATCTTGCATTTTCAAGTCATCAAGTGCATCAAAAAGCGGTTGCGGATTCATCACCATTCCTGCACCGCCTCCGACAGCTGTATCATCGACTTTAAAATGTTTGTTCTTTGAGTAATCTCTAGGATTGAGATAATCTATCTCAATAAGTTCCTTTTCAATCGCTCTTTTTAATATTGAGTCTTTAAAATAACCCTCAATAAGGTTAGAAAAAAGTGTGACAAATGTAAATCTCATCGTTATGATGCTTCTAAAATATCCATAGCCCCACGCAACTCAATGCGTTTTGCTTCAATATCAACAGCAACTTTGAAAGGCTCAATAAAAGGAACCAAAAAACTCTTGGAAAAACCCTCTTTTACTAAAGCCGCATCTGTCACAATACTCAAATAGTTATTTACTGTAATTCTCTCTACCTCTTTTACACGGCCAAGCAGTTTTCCATCCTCATAAACATCACAATCTTCTAAATCAAAGAAAAAATACTCACCTTCATCTAAATGACAATTTTTTCGTGTCTCTTCATAAGTTGTAAAAAGTTTCACATTTGTAAATCTTTTTGCATCTTCGGGATTTGTAATATTATTTATCTTTACAAGTCCGCGTTCAAGGTTCACATCATTTAAAGTGATTGTATCTTTTTTATTTATAAGAAATGATGCTCCGGCAATAAATTGCTCTGGAAAATCAGACTTAATGTGCAGCTTCATATCACCTTTTATCCCGACAGTTTTGCCGAGCGTTGCGATATGCAGCAGAGGTTTGTTAGATTGGTTCGACATTGATTCTATAACTCACACCATCTTTAGCTTTACAGCCTGAGATAACGGTTTTTATAGCACCTATCATCTTTCCGCTCTTCCCAATCAGTTTTCCTATATCTGCTTGATTTGCGTAGAGAACTATTTGGGTTATTTCGTCGCCCTCTTGAACTTCAACTCTTATATCATCCGGATTGGATGCTATCAGTCTTGCAAATTGTGCGACAAAATCAGCAATCATGATTAGCGACCAGTTATCTTTTTAACACGGTCACTCATTTGAGCACCGACACCTAGCCAATAATCTACTCTTTCATTATCAACTTTAAGTTCTTTTGTCATCGGATTGTAGTAACCGATTAGTTCAATCCAACCACCATCTCTACGTTTACGGCTGTCTGTTACCGCAATACGGTAAAATGGACGTTTTTTTCTTCCCATACGAGTAAGTCTAATTACTGTCATTTAATTTCCTGTTTTTTAATTTGTACCTGTTACTGGTTAAGTCTATTCATCTGTAGAAAGTTATAGGGGAAGTGAAAATGAAGATATAAACTAAATTTATATAATTTTGCTTCCCTCTTACCATCTCTATAGTTGGATGTACACATTTAACCAGTAATACAGGCTAAGAATCTTCTTATCACAGAGGTATTGTTTAAGAAGATTTTAATTTCGTCGGAATTATAGCTAAATAATTCTTAAAGCACAATGGCTAGCGAGGAACTCCTCCAAGTCCACCGCCAGGACCACCCATTTGTCCCATCATGGACTGCAGTTGTTTCATACCATTTTTGCCAGAGAATTTTTTCGCCATTTTTCCTGCATTCTTAAACTGTTTTATCATTCTGTTGATCTCTACGACATCAAGTCCACACCCTTTGGCGATTCTCTGCTTGCGTGAGTTGTTTAAAAGATCAGGATTTTCTCGCTCTTTTGGTGTCATTGAGCTTACCATTGCTTTGATATTTTTTAACTCCCCAGAATTTTCAAAATCAAAATCTTTAATCGCTTTGGACATATTTCCCATGCCAGGAATCATACCCATAAGTGAGCTCATAGAGCCCATCTTTTTCATCTGTTCCATCTGCTCTAAAAAGTCATTAAAGTTGAATTTACCCTTTTGAATCTTTTTGGTGAGTTTTTTTGCCTGCTTTTCATCGATGACGTTGGCAGTTTTCTCTGCTAGTCCTTCAATATCCCCAAAGCCCATCAATCTGTTGACAATTCTCTCTGGTAAAAAGACCTCTAAATCTTCCATCTTCTCACCCATACCGATAAAGCGAAGTGGTACTTCTACTTGAGAAGAGAGTCCCAATGCAACCCCGCCTTTGGAATCACCATCATATTTTGAAAGGATAACACCGTCTATGCCTATCTTTTCTTTAAAGGTCGTTGCAGTACGAACGGCATCTTGCCCTGTCAAAGAGTCTGCCACATAAAAAATTTCATCAGGCTTGGCTGCTTCTTTAACACTGTGCAGCTCTTGCATCAATTCATCATCGATTGCCAAACGACCGGCTGTATCAATAAGCACTACATCAAAGATTTTTGAATTTGCATATTCAAGTGCGGCCTTAACGACATCAACAGGATTTTTCGTTGCTTCATCTTCATAAAGTTCTACTTCTATTTGTGAAGTGATTTGACGAAGCTGCTCTACTGCTGCCAAACGCTGCAGGTCAGCTGCAACGATAAGGACTTTTTTACCTTTATTTTTCAGGTATGTAGCAAGTTTTCCCGTTGTTGTCGTCTTACCTGATCCTTGTAAACCTGTCATTAAAATAACAGTAGGAGGATTTGGGGCAAAAACAAAACCTTTGTTGCCGCCAACATCTAAAAGATCATGAAGGGTCTTACGAAGTGCTTCTAAGAACTGGTCTTTTCCAATACCTGCTTTTTTTGTTTCAAGCTCAACACTGCGGATCAGTTCTTTAACAACTTTATGGTTTACATCTGCTTTGAGTAAGTTCTTTTTTAACTCATTTAATGCTTTAGAGAGTGCTTTTTCATCATCGTGAAAACGAATCTTTTTTATTGCATTTGTAAATGAATCTGTTAATGTAGCAAACATATAAGCTCCTGTAAAAAGTACGCAATATTATCTTATTTTTGCTTTATGCTTGCTTTGCTACTTTTACCATATTTCGACCGCTCTCTTTAGCTTCATACAGAGCAGCATCAGCCATATCTACACACTGTTCGACACTCATTCCATGTACAAATGTAGCTACACCAAAAGATGCTGTTTTATGCCCTACAACACTAAACTCATGCTCTGCTACGATTTTACAAAGCTTTTCAGCTAAAAAGGCTGCTTTATCAAGATAGGTATGTGGTAAAACAATTAAAAACTCTTCACCACCCCATCGTCCGACGATATCATCTGTACGAATTGATTTTTGCAACAATGCAGCAAACTCGATAAGGATCTTATCACCTACTAAATGCCCATATTCATCATTTACTGCTTTAAAGTAATCTATATCTATAAGAACAATACTACACTCTTCAGAGTATCTGTTAAATCGATAATACTGCTGCATCAGGACTTCATCAAGATAGAGGCGATTATTTATTTTTGTCAACTGATCGATTCTTGCCAGATTTTCCAGCTCCAACTCTTTTTCTTTGAGTTCTGTAATATCTGTCAAATAACCAACAAAATTAACAATCTCACCATTTTCATCTCTTACAATAACCGTATTGTCAAGAATCCATTTAATTTTTTTATTTTTCGTAACTACTCTGTATGGTTCATGTGTGAAAAAATAGACTTCTGCTTTGATAGCTGCTTGCACCTCTTCTTCTACTCTTGCGATATCATTACTATGAATACAGTTTGCATAGGCAACTTTATTTGAAGCAAAATCATTCTATGAATACTCGAGTAAATTCTCAACACTTTTTGATACAAAACTGACACTCCATGTTGCATCATTATTCCATTTGAAAAGCACAGCATCACTTAAATCAAATAAAGAGAGTAAAATATCTTTATCTTTGGCTTCATTTTCAAGCTCTTTATTTAAAGCATCTACTTTAGACTTTAATTTCGCTGGTAAAATTGACATAAAATATGAAAGAGGCAAAGAGAGAATAAGCACAATAAGCACAACCCATAAAAATTGATAAAAGTTTTCCTTCACTTCCGCTGCAATATAGTGCTCATTTGGAACAAGAATTATTTTTAATCCTTCATTGTTTGCAATCTTAAGGTTAAGGACATAGGAATGTTCACTTTTAAGATCTGAAAAATGCCCCGAATTTTGTCTAGTTTCTTTTTCAAGGTATCTGTTCCATTCGTTTTCATGTGCTGTATTGACTAATATATAATTATCTTTATCAACTAAAAAAACATTATAAATATCACTCTCAACCAATGAGTGCAAAAAATCCTTCATAAAAATATTAATAACCAAAATTCCTTTTTTTTCACCCTTATAATAGTATGGTGTACCAATCCTAATTACAGGTTTTACAGGTTTCTCTATCTTGCCATGTTCAATATTAAGGTCGAGTTTTGAATACCAGTACTCCCCGTCCCGAAGCTTCATAATCTCTTCGAAATAGTACCTTTTCGCCTTGTTTTGTAAATATATTTTATCAATAATATATGCTTCTTGTCCGGGATTGTTTCGCTCAACACGTATAAGTTCATTCCCGTTTTTGTCAATATATCGAAGTTGCATAATATATGGAGATGTTTTTGCTATATCCAAGAAGAGTAATTCTGAACATTTGCGGACTCTGTTCTCTTGAAAGTTTTTCTGAAAAATCTTCGACTCTCGAATTGCTTTCAGTTTCGTCTTTGAAGATTTGAGATTTCGTTGAAAATCTTTTTGTATATCTTTTGCATACAATGCCGCTTTTTTTAAGCTGTCTTGCCTGACAACCTCTTTGTTGATTTTTATCATAAGAATCTGCGCAGCAACAGCCAGCAGTAAACCATACATTAAAAATATAAAAAATAGTTTTACTCTAAATGACATAGTCTTTTCCAATTGATAAGAATCTTTTATTGTAGTGCGAAGATAATTAATTTATCATAAACTTTTTTTATTCAAAAGTTTTAAAAGATTTCGGTTCCGGTGCGACAAATTCCATGCCAAGCAGTCTTACCTTATGTGCATGTAGCATTACACGCTTTGCACGGCGACCGCCATACTGTTCATCACCAATAATAGGATGCTCGATATATCTTGCATGTGTACGGATCTGGTGTGTTCTTCCATGATGAATGATTACTTTGACTTTTGTCTTTTTCGCGCTGACAATATCAGGAAAAAACTCTGTTCTCGCCGGTTTTCCTTTTGGAGAGACATTAGATGTTGCACGGTTATTTTTCTTCTGCGTGAGAATTGGCTTATCTACTTCAACAGGCTCAGTCATAATACCTTCAACCCATGCAATATACTCTTTATAAACTTTATCTTGCGCAAACTCTTTGATAGCTTTCTCGCGGAACTCTTCATTTTTAACCAGCATCAGCACACCGCTTGTCTCGCGGTCAAGTCTATGCAAAAGACGTGCTCCTTTAAACTGTCGCTCAATCTCATCAGAATTGACATAGGCAGATTTATCCACCACTATAATGTCATCATTCTCAAAGATCGGTTTTACTTTTTCTACTTTTTCTACACGAAAAACAGTTCTCTCATCGATCTCACCGCGCGCTATCATCACTTTTTTATTTCCGACATAGACAAGTCCTCTGTCTATCATCGACTTTGCAGCAGAGTTTGATATCCCCTCCTGAATTGCCAATAGTTTATATGCTTTTTCTGTTGCCATAATAAATATTTTTCCTTTATTTCATATATTGTTTTAATTTTTGAACCACTGGTTCGAGATCTATTGTCTCTTCTACCATTGAAGGCGGAAGTACTTTTGCATTTTCTAATGCTTCTTTAATTTCATCTGTTGCAACGTACTGCACATGGTGCACATACTTAAAAAGCTCTTTTTGGTGAAAGAAGTGTTTTCCTGTAATTATCTTACAGCCAAAAAAAGCAGGTTCAAGTGGATTATGTCCACCGATATCACTGCGAAATGCACCGCCTACAATGGCTATGTCACTTACAGCGTAAATATTATTGAGCTCACCCATCATATCAACTAAAATCAAGTCACCCTCAAGACGCTGCGTGAGAGAGAACATTTCCAGTGAAAGAGAATTGGCTTTTGCATACTGCTGCATAAGTTCAAAAACAACTTCAAAACGCTCTGGATGCCTTGGCGCAACAATCAAGCGTGCTTTTGGATGTAATTTTTTATACTCCACAAACGCTTTAAGTATCGCTTCTTCTTCATCAGGGTGCGTACTGCCTGCAACAATAAGCTCAACATCTTGAGGTTTTTCATAGCTTTTTGTTTTTTTAATCTCACCGGCAAGCTTTATATTGCCAATGACTTCGATATTTTTTGCACCAAGGGCTAAAAATCTGTTTTTGTCAGCTTCACTCTGTGCATAGATTATTGCTACAGATGCAAGCAGTTTTTTATAAAACCAGGCAAATTTCAAATATTTATCAACGCTCTTGTCAGAGATTCGGGCATTAAGCAAAACTATTTTTGCCCCTTTTGCATACGCTACTCGAAAGAGCAAATACCAAAACTCCGCCTCTAAGACGACAAGTACACGCTCACGCTTTATCCAAAAAGGCAGATACATCTCATAGGGCAGATAGCGTACTTCGGCATTGTACTTCTTTGCCTCGCCATATCCTGTATGCGTGATTGTCGAGATCAGCACATGCTCTGTTTGAAATGCTTTAAGTATCGGTTTTAATGCACGTGCTTCACCTAAAGAGCAAACATGGAACCACAGAGCATCAGAATTTTCAAAAGGAGGATTTTTAAAAAGAAAAAATCTTGCGGGAATCGACTCTCGATACTTTTTTTTAAAAGACAAAAGTATCAAAAGTGGTAGCGCTACAATAAAAAGCACTACACTTAAAAGATAGTAAAAAATACTAAAGAGGCTCAAAGCCTACTCTTCGCCGGCTTTCACATACAAGATACGTCCACAATGAGGACATGTTGTAATATCTTCACCTTTAATGACATCTGCATATACTTTATCGCCAATAACCATATGACATCCCATACACGCTTGGTCTTCTACAGGAACGACTGTTGTGTTCTTCGCCCATCTACGAATCTTCTGATAGAATGCCAAACCTTTTTGATTGACATCTGCTAAAAGTTTCTCTTTTTTCTTGAAAACTTCTTGACGCTCTTTGTTGATCTCTTCGAGTTTTGCATCGACATCTGCTTTTACGCTTTCCAAACTTGCAGTCAGTTCTTCCAGAGTTGTTTTTGCTGCTTCTATCTGCTCTTTTTTTGCTTCTATGATCTTTTCAAGTCGTTCGATCTCTTCATTTGCAAATGTGATCTGCTCTTTTGCAATCTCTTCTTCGAGTTGCAGAGATTTCATTTCACGTTCAGTTTTTACTTCTGAAGATTTTTTTGCATTCTCTTCGAGTTTCGCAGAGAGTTCTGCTAAGTGAAGTTCATTTTTCGCTTTTTTAACTTCTTCTTCTTTAATTTCATTCGTTAAATTTTCAATATCTGACTCAATACTCTTCGTTTTTGCAAGGGCTGCTTCATATTTTGAGTTTGCTTCTTCTATCTGAGGCTCAAACGCATCTATCTCTTTATCTACGATAGAGAGGTCAATTAGTTGCTTTAAGTGCTTGTTCATTGGAGTCCTTTGGGGTTTTACTGTGATCCATTTTCGCTTTAAATATACTTAAATATATGTAAATGGATTTTCTGATGACGCAATTATAACTTTTAAACCTAAATTTTTCAAATGCTTTTGTAAAATTTGCGCAAAAAAGCGCTCACTTTCATAATGACCGATGTCAATTACAGAGAGATTTATGCTTTTTGCTTCCATTGCATCATGATATTTCACATCACCGGTCAAAAAACAGTCCGCATCCAAACTCCGCATCAAAGAACAGCCGCTTCCTGTTGTCAAAGCCGCTTTTTTTACAAAAGAGTTCGCTTTTACACACTTTGCGTGAGGCAGCCCAAAAGCCAAAGCCACTTTTTTTGCAAAGCTATCAAAGGCTTCATTGACATCCAAGTATGCAACAAAACCGTCTTTTTGTGCTATCTCGTAACCTAAAATCTCTGTAGCGACATAGTCGTTAAGGTGTGTTTGGTCAAAATTGGTGTGCATTGCGATATTTGATATATTTTTTTGAATCATTTTATGCAATAAATTGGCCGGATATTTTGAAAATTCCAGCTGTTTTAATCCGCCAAAAATAATAGGATGATGCGTAACTAGCAAACTCCCCTCTTCTAAAGAGTCAATCAAAGCTTCATCAACATCAATACTGAGTGCCACAGTGGTGATATCTGTTTTAAAATCACCTACTAAAAGCCCCGAATTATCCCAAGACTCCTGCATTTCAAAAGGAGAGAGTTCATTTAGATATTCATATATCTCTAAGATTTTCATGCTCTAACCCCTTCTAAAAACTCTTTTGCTTCTTGCAGTTTGGGCTCTAATGCCAAGGCTTTTTGCAAATAGTTTTGTGCTCTCTCTTTATCATCTTTTCTGAGATATATCTTTGCCATCTCTAAATATGTAAATGGATTGTTTGCATCCTCTTGAAGTGCCTCGTCAAAATATTCCAGAGCTTCATCATCTCTTTGCTGTTTTGCAAGTGTGTAACCCATCTTAAAGAGAACCTCATCATTTTTTGGGCTTTTAATATTGGCTTCACTGTAAATTGCCAGTGCTTTGTCAAGATGCCCCTGTTCCAATGCCTCATCAGCTTTTTGAATCAGATCTGTAGCATCAAAAGTTGAAAAATCATTGGCACTCCGACTCTCATCTTTTTCTTGCGTATCTTGCAATGTTTGAATATGCTCATAGATTTTATAAGCAAAAAATGCCGATGCTCCAAGCATCAGTAGTTGAAAAATTGTCATAAGTTATTGCCTTTTAGTATATTGTTGTTCATCAGTGTTATTAGTTGCAGCGGATCGACCTGTACTCCGTTAATTCTAGCAGAAAAGTGCAAATGGGGACCTGTCACTCGTCCGCTCTCTCCTGAGAGTCCCAAAATGTCTCCTCGTTTGACAAGCGCATCCTTTTTCACATCGAATTTACTCATATGAAAATAGCAGGTATAAATTCCTTTGCCATGATCAAGAACAACCGTTCCTCCGGAGTAAAATCTTTTCTGCGCAAGCACAACTCTGCCGTCATTTGCCGCTTTAATGGGAGTGCCTACCTTTGCGCGAAAATCTGTTCCGCTATGGTAGCCTCTGAGTGAACCGTTATACACCCGCGCTTTTCCAAACTCACTCGTAATGCTACTCTCTATGGGTAAAATAAAAGGCTCACGCAGATAATTCTTGGAACTCACATGATTATAGATTTGCATCGCTTGGGCGTATTCACGCGCGATTCTTTTTTTCACAGCCGGTGCTTTTGGGTTGACCTTAGAAGGATCGACTTGAATCGTCTCTTTTTTATATGCTCCTGCGTGAAGATGCAAAAAGAGTAAGGTCTCTTTTTTTTGCCCGTTCTCTTCATACTCTGCATAAAGCTCTTTTGTTGCAGGTTTGTCATAATATGAAAAAGCTACAAGGGCACAGTACTCACCCTTTTTGAGGGGATTTTCAAATATAGGAAAGTTCTTTTTCCCTACACGAATATCTTTGAATATGACACCCTTTTGCTTCTCAAAACGAATCAGCGCTGTTTTTCCATTGGCAACATCAGGATTGACAATCTCAAAGTTAAATCCAAAAAGAGATGTCACGCAGAGAAAAAAAAGAAGATAACGCAGCATCAATAATCCTTCATCGCCCTTGCAATGTCACGCTTTTGGTCCCGCTCTTTTAGATCTTGGCGTTTGTCATGCAGATGCTTTCCTTTTGCCAAAGCGATCTGAAGTTTTGCGATGTTGCGTGCGTTAAAATAGAGTTGTAGAGGAACAACCGTATAGCCGTCTCTATCAACCGCTTTTTGCAGTTTTTGCAGCTCTTTTTTATGCAGCAGGAGTTTTCTTGGTGCACGCTCTTCATGCCCGTAAAAATGGTGTGTTGTCTCCAGCCTTCCAATATGCGCATTAAAAAGGTACGCCTCTCCTTTTATGAAGCGGATAAAACTGTCTTTGAGATTGACTCGGTGCGCGCGAATCCCTTTGACTTCACTTCCACTCAGTACCAGTCCTGCTTCATACTTATCCTCTATAAAATAATCATGATAGGCTTTTTTGTTCTTTGCTATTGTCTCACCCATTTGCTACTTCTTTATCCTTTGTTGTAAAAAAACTGCTGCCGCTTCCACTAAAGAAGTAGCCTTGCCTGTAATGATCTTTAAGCTCTTTATAGCTTTGCATTGCCGGAGCAAAAAGATCATTTGCCTCCTCTGCGTTCATTGTTTGTAAAATCTCTTTTGAAGGTGTTTGGAGTAGTTGTTGTGCCCTAAAACCATCAATCGGTGCATAAAAGTTCTCTCTGTATGCTCTATAGACCTTCGGTGTGGAAATTTCCACGTTAGGGGTAAAAACATCAAATGCAAGCGGCTCTTCATCAAAAGGTACTACGACTTCCCCAATACCACTGACATTGGCACTTTTGTAGCCATAAATGAAAAAAGGAACATCTGCTCCCACCTGTAACCCTATGGCAGCCAATTCATTCAGACTCAGATTAAGATGCAACACTTCATTGCACATTTTCAAATAAGTCGCAGCATCACTGCTGCCTCCGCCAAGACCTGCAAAGGCCGGAATGGCTTTTTCAACCTGCACCGCATGCGTCTGCATCAATTTTTCCAAAGCCTCTGACTTTGTTGCATCTCTAAGGGCTACATAAGCCTTATAGATGGTATTTTGTTCTGTAGTACAAGAGAAATCACCTATGATTTTAAACTCGTTCGCCTTTGATCCGACATGCTCTTTAGAAACAAAAGAGAGTTCATCATAGAGATCTTGCACTTGCATAAAACGCGAAACTATCTCATGATAGTTCTCCCGTGTTCCGGTGATCTTTAAAAAGATATTGACTTTTGCAAAGGCTTTATACTTTTTCATAACGTTATGATTTACCCAGTAGTTTACTCAGAGAATCGATGTCGTCTTTATCAACACCATGTGCTTGTACCGCCGCTTTATTGGACTCTCTCACCTCTTCTATGAGTTCACTGCGAATAATGGAGATCTCACGCGGAGCATCGATACCCAGCTTCACAACGCCATTTTCAACAGAGACAACCTTAACCGTAATATTATCTGCGATAATGATAGATTCTCCCAATTTTCTTGCAAGTACTAACATTTGATTTTTCCTAATTCATATTTTACACTATTTTCATCTACTCTAATAATAGAGATAGTCTCACCATTATCGAGCCAATAGGTACCGGACTTTTGTATCTGTAAATCTTCTAAAGCAAGAACTCTTCCATATCTTACATTATCAGGATTACCATGATAATAGTTTTGCGGGATACACAAAGATTTTTTGATATCGAGCGCTTTTTTATTTTCATAGACAAACTGCCCTTCACACAACCGCTCAAGCATTGAGAGGCTTCCCTCTTTTACACCTAAATGCCGCGCAATCATCCGACCGAGTGAACGGATGTATGTTCCCTCGCTCACAGTAGCTTCAAAGGTAACAAAAGGGTGACAGTAATGCAGCAGCTGCATCTCATAAATTGTTGAGTGTATCTTGTTTAATTCTACTTTTTTTCCGGCACGCGCGAGATCATAGGCACGCTGCCCGTTAATGCGTTTTGCTGAGAATATAGGCGGTTCATACTCCAATTCGCCTTCAAGTGATTTAACAGCCTCTTGCACTTTAAAAAATTGCTGTTCTGTAGTCTCTGCAACACTCTCTATCATCTCGATATCCAAAGAATCACTCTTGGCTCCCAGCCAAAGTGTCGCTCTATATTTTTTAGGCGTTTTATTTAAAAAACGAAACAGTTTTGTATGACTCCCAAAACCGACAAGCAAAACCCCTTTGGCAAATGGATCCAAAGTACCGGAAAAACCGGCCTTTTTGTCATTGTACTTTCTTTTTAATGTAGAGAGAAATCTGTTCGAGGTGATTCCACTCGGTTTATAAGCAACAAAAAGACGATTCATAATCTCTCTACAAAAGATGCGAGAATATCCCGCTTCGTCCCCGCAAAGTTTATCTGCAGTTTAAATTCACGTCCGGATTTACTCACACCTGTTACACGTCCTGTACCAAAAAGCTTATGGCGGACAAGGTCTCCCTTTTTAAAGGCTGTTTTTTTCTCTACTATCAAAGAGCCGTCACAAAGACCAGCTTCATTGAAAAAACGGCTTTTTGCCAGATCGCTTCTGCGCCCCTTATAAAATCGGCTCGCTGCGTGAGAGAGTGCCAGCGTCTCTTTTGCGCGAGTAAAGGCAACATACCCAAGACGGCGTTCCTCTTCTAAATCACTGCCATCACCTACAAGCGGTAAAAAGCCCTCTTCCATTCCGATGACAAAGAGATGCTCAAATTCCAAACCTTTGGAAGCATGAATACTCATCATATAGATAGACTCCCCTTCAACTTGATCCTGTTCACTCTGCAGTGTCAGCTCATTTAAAAACTCATCTAAAGAGGCATCAGGACTGTTTTTTATAAAATCACGGAAAAGTCCATAGAACTCATCCATATTCAAAATGCGCTCTTGAGCATCTTGCATATTGAGATAGATATCTTTGAGATGAAAAGTATCTTCAAGCAGATCTATAAACTCATAGGTCGATTCTTTTGCCACATGTGCAACATTCTCAATATCTGTAACAAATTTTTTGAGTGTAGTGGCATTTTTTTTCTTCACCAGCGACTCTAATTCTGTGAAATCAACGTTTTTAAGATACTCGAAAATAGAACTACCCTTTGCGTGAGCAGCCATCTCAATCTTATCGACACTCGCTTTTCCGACACCTCTTTTTGGTTTGTTAACAATGCGTTTAAGAGAAAAATCATCATGGTGGTTTGTGATCACACGAATATAGGAGATAAGATCTTTAATCTCCGCTCTGTCATAAAAGCGCAATCCACCGACAAGCTTATAGGCAATACCCGCACGATTGAGTCCCTCTTCAATGGAGCGCGAAAGTACATTGACTCTGTAGAGAATTGCAATTTCGCTTGCACACACACCTGAGTCTAAAAGTTTTTGTACCTTTATTGCAATTTTTCTCGCCTCTTCATTTTCATCATTTGAATTGAGTGTTACTACCTCATCGCCTTCACCTCGCGTTGCAAGCAGTTTTTTTCCTAAGCGGGAACGGTTGTGTTCGATAAGGGCATTTGCCGTTTTTAAGATAGATGCACGAGAGCGGTAGTTCTCTTCGAGTTTAAAGACATTGGCTCCTTGAAAATCTTCATCGAACTCCATAATATTTCGAATATGTGCACCCCGCCAGCCATAAATACTCTGATCGTCATCACCTACGACACAGATATTATTATGTGCACTGCAGAGTTTTTGGATTAGCTTTAATTGCAACTCATTTGTATCTTGATACTCATCGATCATAATATACTGATACTTTTGTGAAGTCTCTTGAGCAAGCTCGGGATTTTCATCAAGCAGTTTGTAGGTAAGTGCTATCAAGTCATCAAAATCTACAAGATTATTCTCTTTAAGGTAGGCCTCATACTCTCTGTAAACTTCTGCAATCTGTTGATAGTTAAAAAGCTCTACTTGTTTATAGGCATCATCAGGAGTCATCAGAGAATTTTTATAACGAGATATTTCACTTGCAATGAGTGGAGTCGGCAGCTCTGAGTTTATCTTTTTAATGATTCTTTTTTTGTCATCCGTATCAATAACGACAAAATTATTTTCCCTGTCTAAACGGTGAATATGAAATTTTAAAAAAAGCAGACCAAATTTATGAAAGGTACACAAAAGTGGAGGATAGGCACCATTTTCTTCCATCATAGCCATAGAACGCTCTTTCATCTCACGTGCTGCCTTATTGGTAAAAGTGAGTGTAAGCGTGTTTGCAGCCGGAATACCCACTACTTCTATAAGATACGCCAAACGGGATATGATCGTCGTTGTCTTCCCGCTCCCTGCACCGGCAAGGATGAGTACAGGCCCTTCTGTCTGCTTAACTGCAGCAGTTTGTGACTCGTTTAAATTTTTAAATATTTTTTCCATAAAAGTCCACTATTTTTCTAAAGTAATATTATTATAACAAAAAAAACTGAAAATTATTACAAAACTATTGCAATAATTATAATTCTGAGTTATAATTTCATATATTATTATAACTTATGGGAATTATTATGTTAAAAGATTTCGCAAAATTACAAACCTTTTTAATGGTCATTAAAGAAAAGAGTTTCTCTAAAGCATCCGCTAAACTGGGGATTTCACAGCCTGCTGTTACACAACAGATAAAATTTATCGAAGACTATCTAGATACAAAAATAGTCGAGCGTAAAAAGAATGGTATCGTGCTAACCAAAGAAGGTGAAGATCTTTATCGTATCGCTGTGAGACTTGAAAAAGCGATTCAAAACTCTGAAAAAGAGCTTTTAAAAATCATTAACAAAGAGTTCACGTTTGTTATGGGTTCTTCTTTTGCAATTGGAAACTATGTACTTCCAAACTATCTTGGCGAAATTAAAAAGCGCATCGATAATGAAGTCTTTATGAATGTCGATGTTTCAGCTAACATCATCGAACAGCTTGAAGATAAAAAAATAGATGTAGCACTCATTGAGTCACCTGTTTTTAAAGAGGGAGTTATCTATAAAGAATGGGTAGAAGATGAACTCGTTGTCTTTTCAAATCAACCGATAAAAAAACATCTCTCTGCCGATGATCTGCTTGATTTTGACTGGATCTGTAGAAATGAAGATTCACATACAAGAAAATTGACTTCAGAAGTGTTCGAGGAGATTGGTGTACAGTGTAACAACTTCAATGTCATCGGTGTACTTGCAAGCCCTACTGCAATTAAAGAGTCCATTCTTCACGCAGATAAAAATGCAGAGCGTCCGCTTGTTTCCATTATGTCTCGCCATGTTATCAAAGCAGAGCTTGAAAATGGTACGCTCTATGAAGCAAGACTCAAAAACCATAAGATTGTGAGACATTTTTACATTGCTTACCTTAAAGACAGAAAACACGATGCCTTTGTTGATAATGTCGTCAACTATCTACTCTCTTTAAACAAAGTCTAAAAAAGCGTTTTTTTACTTCTTTTTTATAAACTTTGAGTTTTCAGGGTTAGATAGAAAAGAGGCCATGGAGTTCTTGACCCCTCGCTCATCTACCCCTTTTACAGCAATTTCTTCCTGTGGCTCTTTCTCCACGGCAATATTAATAAAAACCGGTGTTTCATCTACAATAATCTGTAAAATACTTAAAAGAGGCACAGAGACAACACTGCCAAAATTGTCACTGCCAAAGCCTGCTTCAAAAATCAACATCTCATCTTCTATGCGAGCTGTCTCAAAAGTATATCCGGCAAGGAAAAAGAGTGTCAAAGGACGGAACTCTGCATGCATATTATCAGGGAGTTCAGGATTGAAAGAGACATCTTCAATTTTACATAAGATTCCAAAATTTTGCTCTTTTTCAAAAAGCAGAACAAGCAACTCCTGCATACTCTTTTTCATCAATTTTGCAAAATCTCTATCTTCTATTAAACTCTCTAACAAATTATTTCCTCTATCTTTTTATCTGCAATTATATCAAAATCTATCATTGCATTCATCACTGCTATTTGCGTATACTCTTTGAGGTCAGATACGCTAATATCTTTTGGTGTCAAAAAACCGCTCTCAAGCAGTCTCTCTCGCGTTGTTCCAGTTAAAAGCGGCTTTTTTGGTGTAACCCACTTTTTACCGTCAAACAGAGCAATATTTGCAATGGTTGTATCATAAAGCAGTCCATTTTTGACAATTAAGACATCATCACATCCTGATCGTTTTGCAAAGAGTGCATCAAGTGCTTCTCTGTCGGCATATTTTTTAGAGTACTCCAACTTATCTGCTGTAATAAGCTTCAAAGAGGCTATTTTTCGTTTGACATAAGGATGGTAACTGCACGCAATATTACCCTTTAAATCATAAACAAGCCTGCATCTGTACAGACCCTCTTTTGGTGCATCTATAAGCGTGCTAAGTTCTGCAAACTGCTTTATGCCATAGGAGTTTAAAACAGCCTCATAGCGTCTTTGATGGTACTCTAGATTAGAGGCTAAGCCATCAACTACTTTTATCGTCTCTAAAAATTCAATCTTCACTGAAAAGTTCTGTAGAGAGATAGCGTTCTACAGTGTCACAAAGAATAGTAACGATTGTCTTACCCTGAAACTCCTTACGTGAGCCTACCTGCATCGCAGCATACACATTTGCCCCTGCAGAGATACCAACAAGCAGTCCCTCTTTTTTAGCAAGCATTTTTGATGTATTCATTGCATCTTCATTGCTGACCTTTATCACCTCACCATACACAGATGTATCTAAAATATCAGGAACAAAACCTGCACCTATACCTTGGATTTTATGCGGTGCAGGATTTTCTCCTGAGAGAATAGCTGAAGCCTCCGGTTCTACTGCGAATATGGCAATATTTTCAAGTTCCTCACGCAGCACTTTTGATGTCCCTGTCAATGTTCCGCCCGTTCCCACTGCTGCTACAAAAACATCGAGATTTCCACCCGTGTCACGCAGTATCTCTCGCGCCGTTGTAAGCCTGTGAATCTCAGGATTGGCAGGATTGGCAAACTGCTGCAGTATCACAGCGTTTGGTGTAGCCTCACGCAGCTCTTCTGCTTTTGCTATAGAGCCTTTCATCCCTTTTGCCGCCGGTGTAAGCACAAGCTCGGCACCAAGAGCTTTAAGCAGATTGCGTCTCTCTACACTCATAGAATCAGGCATGGTCAAAATAAGGCGTAAGCCTTTTGCCGCACAGATAGAAGCCAGAGCAATACCGGTATTACCACTTGTAGGCTCAATGATTGTTGTCTCTTGCGTAATTGCTCCAGACTCCATACCTCGCCGTATCATATTAAAACCTATTCTATCTTTGACGGAGGAAGTAGGGTTCATAAACTCACACTTTCCTAAAATAGTCGCGCCGCTCTCTCGTGAAGGAAAATTAAGTTTCACTAAAGGGGTATTGCCAATCAATTCTGATACATCATTTGCTATATTCATTCTATTATTCCTGCTCTTGCGTCAATTTTTCAAATTTTACACTAAAAAGATTATTTACACAAACTTCTATCATCTTAAAAACCTCTATAAAACCATCGAAACCATCAAAAAAGTAAGGGTCTGGTACATCTGCACCATCATATCCGAAATCTCCAAGTTTGACGAGATTTTGAGCACCCATCTGCTTTAAATGTTCAAGATTGCTTTCATCAAGTGCCACTATAAGATCAAATTTTTCAAAATCTTTGGGATCTACTTTTCGCGCACGCAAAGATGAGATGTCTATTCCATGCATTGCTGCTACTTTCACAGAGTTCTCACATGGAGGCTCTCCTAGGTGCCAGTCACCTGTTCCGGCAGAATCGACTCCTATGTTTACACCCATATTTTGTACTTTTGCTTTTGCTATTCCTTCTGCCAACGATGAACGACAGATATTTCCTAAACAGACAAAGAGAAGAGAGTGCATAAATATTGCTTTTTTTGATAGAATTATACTAAAAAAGGTTGCAATGTGGCTATTTATCAAAGTGACGGCAAGAAACTGCTTGATGTAGAGTATGATGTCATCCCGCAGATCAATGATATCATCGATGGTATGCGAGTTTTATCTGTCGATATGAAAAGTATTGAGGAGTATGCTGTTTTTCTACTTGAACCGCTAAGCAGATGTGTAATCTGTTACATCTTCGATGAGATATTCATCATTGGAAAGTCCGATGAGTTTGAAACACTGAACGATGCCATAAAAGCGTGGAAGGCTGAAGAAATTTAATTGAAAATTATTGATTAGTGGTGCGCAGAGGGGGAGTTGAACCCCCACACCCGAAGGCACAACGACCTCAACGTTGCGTGTCTACCATTCCACCACCTGCGCATATAAAAAGTGGTCTAAAAATGTCCGACTCAAAAGAGTCGGACTGAGGTTTTAACTTATTTTATCGTGTGAACGATTAACCTAAGTAAGGGTTAGCGTAAAGTGCGATTAACGCAATTACTAGTGCATAGATAACTTGTGCTTCGATCATTGCAAGAGCGATGAACATTGTAGTCATAAGTTTAGCACCTAAACCTGGGTTACGAGCTGTACCAGCAATAGTTGCAGCAGCAGTGCTACCCATACCGATAGCTCCGCCAAGTGCAGCAGTACCGATCGCTAAACCAGCAGCAAGCGTAGAGTATGCTTTAAGAGTTTGGTTTGCAACTTCACCATCAGAAGCGAATGCAGCAGCTGAAAGAGCTACTAAAAGAAAAAGAATTTTTTTCATAATATGTTCCTTAAAATTATTACAATCCGTTCGGATAGCGTAACCTCATTATCATGAAGCAACCGTAACATAAATGCCACGATTTCCCTACTAGAAATTGATAGCCGAATTATACACAGCCTTTTCTAAAAAAGTGCTGAGTTCTACTCTGCCATCCCTAAAGAGATTTTATTTCCTTTAAATTCAAGGATCTCTACTTTTACTTTTTGCCCTTCATGTAAAATATCTTTGACATCATTTACACGCTTTTTTGAAATTTTAGAGATATGTAAAAGTCCGTCAGTTCCATCAGGAAGCTCCACAAAGGCGCCAAAGTCCACAATACGTTTTACAACACCATCATAAACACCACCGACTTCATATTTAATCTTCTCTTTTTTAGGAGCATTGATGATAGAGTGAATATGCTCTTTTGCACCCTCCACCCCCTCTTTGTTTTTACCGGTAATTTTTACTTTACCGCCTTTTTTATCTATGTCTATTGCAACTTCAAACTTCTCTATGATCTCACGAATCGTTTTTCCTGCCTGACCGATGATCTCACCGATAAATCCCGGGTCGATGTGAAAATGCTCTGCTACAGGCAGTACACCGTCATTAAACTCTATCTTCTCCTCAGCTTCAAGCATAATATCAATGATATGTGCACGTCCCTCTTTTGCCTGATAGAGTGCCTCTTTTAAGATATCAAGCGAAATACCACCGAGTTTGATATCCATCTGCATAGCAGTGATACCCTCTTTTGGGCCTGTTACTTTAAAGTCCATATCTCCATCGTGATCTTCAAGCCCCATGATGTCCATTAGAATCGCATATTTATCACCCTCACTGACCATTCCCATTGCAACACCGGCAACTGTATCACTTGTCTCAATATCTGCAGCTTTAAGGGCTAAATAGCCGCCACATACCGTTGCCATAGAAGAAGAACCGTTACTCTCTAAAATTTCTGAAACGAGACGTACAGTTTGCCCTTCAAGATTGATAATAGGTTCCAGTGCACGTTTAGCCAAGTTACCATGTCCGAGTTCACGACGTTTTGTTCCCATGATTGGGCTTGCTTCACCAACTGAGAAACCTGGAAAATTATAATGTACCATAAAGTTTTCATTCTGAGTGCCCTCATCTGTCAAACCTTCAAACATCTGCGCATCTTTTGGTCCACCCATAGTAAGCACCACGAGTGCTTGTGTCTGCCCACGAGTAAAGAGACAAGAAGCATGAGCAGCCGGCAATACATTTGTATCGATACTGATAGGTCTTACTTCATTTAAAGCACGCCCATCGGCACGCACTCTGTCATTTAGGATTTGTGAGCGTACAAACTCTTTTTTTACAGCCTCTATGGCATCTTTTAGCTCTAACTCAAGTTCCACTTCAGCCCACTCTTCTTTAGCAGCAATGATCTTTTTACGAAGCTCACGCAATGCAGTTGAGCGTTCTGATTTTGCCATTTGTGAAAGTGCGTGTTCAATATCTGCCAAATGATGCTCTTTGACATAAGTAAGCATCTCATTGTTTAGTTGGTGTGCCTTTAATTCCAATGGTTTGATATCTTTTTGGTATGGACCAAACGCCACTTCATACTCAACATTCGATGCAAAAAGTACCTTTTGTGTCTTGTCAAGTACCTCTATAAGTTCATCTTCACTCATTGCATTGGAAATATGCTCTGAGAGCACTACTGTTCCAATGGAAGGATCCATAATCGGATCTAAAACAGGTTCTGGAATCTCTTCTACATCAATTTTTTCACTCCCGATAGAGCGCATTTCTATCATCAGAAGTTCTTCTTTTGTTCCTGAAAGATAGAGATCAAGCGTAGAGTTTTTCAGCTGCGTGAGCGTTGGATTTAAAATCAGCTCTCCATCGACTTTTGCAGCACGAACAGCAGAGACACTTCTGTTAATGTCAATATCTGAGACATAGAGTGCTGCTGATGCTGCATTAAGTGCAAGCAGCTGCATATCTGATTCTGCATCTGCAGAGAAAACCATGATCGTTATCTGTGTCGGATGTCCAAAACCTTTTGGAAAAAGTGGACGCAAGCTACGATCGACAGTACGTGATGTAAGCGTTTCAAAATCACTCGGTTTTGTTTCACGTTTGAAAAATCCACCCGGAATCTTTCCTGCAGCATAAGTTTTCTCTATGTACTGTACTGTAAGTGGCAAAAAGTCATCTTTGACAACTTCTGTCTCGTCAATGACAACTGTTGCGAGCATAACAGTTTTACCTGACTTTATCCATGCACTCCCGTTTGCCTGTTTTGCAACGTATCCAAAACTGTACTCTTCTTCTCTGTTTTCTAAGTTTAACTTTACATCATATTTCATCTATTTTCCTCTAAAATTTTCTCTATCTCTTCATCGTCAATGATTTCTAAATTTTTGTAATAAAGATCAGTCTCGACATAATCATCTATATCATACAAAAAGAAGATATCATCCACGAAAGTCTCTAAAACTTCCAACACATCTTTTGGTAAGACCGGAACTGCAATATAGACAGCTTTTGGTTTTTGATTGAGCACAGTTTTCAGTGCTGTCATAAACTTCGTTCCTGTTTCACTTCCTTCATCCACTAACAAAACGACTCTATTTTGCATTGAAGGAAAAGGCTGTCCTTTTCTGTAGCGATATATATAGCTAAGTATATCCTCTTCATGCTTTCTATGAGCTTCTCCATAGATATAATCATACTGAATTTCAAAAGCTTCTATTAGGCTCTCATTGAGTACGATTTCTTCTGTCTCACTGACTCTTGCTACCTCACATTCGGAATTATTCGGTGCCATAATCGCTTCAAGAAAAAGAATTTCCAAAGGATTTTTGAGTTTGCCTTTAATGTGGCGACCCAAATCCAGACCACCTTTGGAAACAGCCACAATACTCCATGCTTCTTCTTTGAGTTTTTGCATAGGCATAATGTCTATGAGTTTCTTTGCCGCATCTTCTCTGTTGTCAAGCATATTTTTATATTTTTGCATAAGACATTCCTAATTTGTTTGCTTGTTTGGCAGTTTATATGTAATAAATGAACTGTTTTTACTTGGCTGCATCAACGGTTTAAGTACAATCGTTACATAGATGTATTTATCATAAATGGAAGATGCTCCTCCGTTTGTTGTTAGAACAGGTCTATTATTCTCACTGTATTTTATACCAAAATCCCAACATCTTTTCTTATACATGAAGCCAATGGACATACTTTTTTTCTCTTGAAGTTCTATATCATAATTATAGAGTGCCGAAAAAGAGTAGTGCCTATCATAATTATACTCCACACTCGATGTTAAATAACTTGTATAGCGTTGTGTATCATTTGCTATAAAATTATCCTTATATAAATGTGAAAGTTGCAGATCCACACCATAATTGTGTAAAGAGACCTTATTAAAGAGCTTCGAGAAAGCATTTTGATCATAATTATAAAACATATTATTATAAAATGAAAGCCAAGATGTTATTTTGTAATCAAGTTCATTCTCTAACTCTCCATAACGATTTGTCTCTGAGGAGTAAGAGACTCTCTGTGTCAGACGATGATAAAATATCTGCTGTGCTTTCTTGTCATAAAGATACTGAGTAAACTGCAGTTGTGCCGCATTGTCAATATCTGTAATATTATAAAATTCACACTCTGGACTAGCTTTATTATTTATGTCTGAACAGTATTCCTGTTCATCTGCATAAAATCCCATCTCTTGATTCCATGCAGATTTATTATATACGATATCAAACCCTATAACATGACTCACACTCTCATACGCTTTTGTCAACTGCGTGCCAGCTTTAAAAGTATGATAGTTCCGCGCATAATAGCCATCTCTATACTCTGTAGTCGAGTTAATGTCATTGCCTCTAAATGCAGAGTGCTGCATGTAAAGGTTTGCGGTATATGAAATATTTAAAAACTCATCAAAAAGGGACGTCTGCAGTGTAACTGGAAGGTTTATATCTGTTTGTACTACTTTTTTATTTATCTGTCTTTGAATGTTATTACTTTTTACATCCAAGGAGTAAAGCAGATGATCTTTTAAAAGTGTATCAAGATAGTAATGATACTGTAAGGTCGGAAGCTTTTGCAGAGTATTGTCATTATTTTCAAGGGATAGATCCTGATAGTATTTAAAGTATGTAGCAATATATTGATCACCGGTATTGTAAAACATATTAATACGAGAGAGTACCTGCTTTGATATTGTTTGATTTTCAGTATCATTGGATGCCAGATTGATATAATCAACATCGTTCATATGGTTAATATCAACATAAAGACCTGATTGTCCGGAGAAATCATATCCGCTCCACAGATTTAAAAAATCCCTGTTATCATATTTGATGTTAAAACCATAGTGAGAATCATTTTGAAGATTATTATTCAAGAAATAATTCTCATTTTCCTTGAAGTAACCCATTTTAATTTCACCAGATGAAACTTTTGAATCAACAAAACGAAACTTTGTATAAAGCCCTGATCCACGGCTTGTTCGTATTTGAGGCAAGAGTTCAAGATCCCACCAATTTTGTTCAGCAATATAGATAGGTTGTTGATAATAAAACCCTTCATCAGTAGAGAGCCCGACAGATGGTTTTAAAAGCCCCGTTCTTCGAGTCGTATCCAAAGAGTAACCAAAATAAGGAGTGTAGAGTACAGGAATATCATAAATATACAGACGCATATTGTAGAGGTTGATCCACATTGACTCCGTATCATAGTCTGAAGAGGAAAACTCCATCGTCCAAAGCGGATCGATCGGATTACAACCACTCACGACCCCTGAGTCGATATCTATTTCTGTATCATCTGCTTTGCCCTCAGCCCCACTCATCCAGACATCGGATTTATTGTCTATCATATAAAAAGGACGAAAAAGCTTCTCTTTTTTTGCAAGATTAAGTTTTGCGTATTTTCCTAAAATCTTATATTTACCGGCACTGTTTGCACGAATATTATCAAAGAGTTCCAACTCTCCTGTTTTTTTATCATAATGGGCTCTATTTGCGGTTATAACATAATCTTTGTAGATAACAGACACACCGCCTGCTGCATTGATAATATCATTATGGGAAGTAAGCTTGGAAGCATAAATCTCTACTTTGTCACCGGCATAAAGAGATGCAAAGAGTAAAAGAAAAAGAAGATATTTACGCATTTACCACCAAAGTTCGAGCAGTTTTGTCATGCCATGTTTGACGTGCAGGGTCCATCATTCCCCATAAAAACCCAAGATAAAAAAGCATCTCGCTGATAACACGAAAAACAGCTCGGTTGAGTGCAACTGCAAAAGCAGGGTTTTGCAGTGTTGCAATCTCTATGACACGAATTTTCATCGCTATCTTTCCAAGAGTCGCTCCATACTGCCAGACAAAAAAGGTCTGATAAGCAATCTTCATCAAAAGATATTCCCACAGAAAATTATTTGTCAAAATAATCATCTCTTCAACCGTTTTTGCATTGGAAAAAGAGTCTGACATTGCAATAATAAGAAGAAAAGAGAGCAGCATCTCATCAATAAAAAAGGCCATAGCACGCTTTTTTATATCAGCGAGTACTAAACCTTCACGATGCAATACATTCTCTATATCTTCATTCAAAACCAATGCCCCCTAGAGTGCTTGGTAGGCAATATCGCTACGGAATTTTTTTCCTGCGAAATGAACTTGACCACAGCGAAGGTAAGCTCTGTCGCGTGCCTCTTTTATACTCTCTCCAACTCCTACGCAAACCAGAACACGACCACCAGTCGCCATTAGTTTTCCATCTTCTTTGCTCACACCGGCAAAAGAGATGTGCGTATATTGTGCAATCTCTTCATGATGCACTTCATCTAAAATAATCTCAGCCGGTGTTGAAGCACCATAAGGATAGTTTTCACTTGCCATTACCACCCCTACTGCATACTGATTGGAAAATTCCACTTTAATTTCAGAGAGACGATTTGTTGCTGCTTTATAGAACATATCTGAAACAGGGGAAGTCATGAGCGGCATCAATATCTCACACTCAGGATCTCCAAAACGCACATTGAACTCCAGTGTAATTGGCTCGCCGTTTACAACCATAATGCCGATAAAAAGCACACCTTCAAACGGTGCTCCCTCTTTTTGCATACCATCTAAAGTTGGACGGATAATTCTCTCTTTAACCTTTTGATACAATGCTTCATCAACCAAAGGTGTCGGTGCATAAGCCCCCATACCACCTGTATTTGGCCCTGTATCACCATCACCAACACGCTTATGATCCTGTGCAGCAGGTAAAAGAATGTAATCTTTCCCATCACATACAGCAAACATTGAGAGTTCATACCCATCCAAGAACTCTTCGACAATGACCTTTTTACCGGCATCACCAAAGCTTTTTCCACTCAGCATTTCTGAGATGGCTTTTTTCGCTTCATCATGGCTCTGCGCAATGATAACACCCTTACCACCGCAAAGTCCGTCTGCTTTAACGACTATTGGAGCATTAAGTGAATTTGTAAACTTAAAAAGTTCCTCTATTGAATCACTCTCGATATAACGGGCAGTCGGAATATTGTACTTTGCCAAAAAGTTTTTCATATAAACTTTTGAGCCCTCAAGCTGTGCCGCTTCTTTGCTTGGTCCAAAGATTGTCAGTCCATTGGCTTTAAAGATATCAACGACACCATCAACAAGCGGTGCTTCTGGGCCTACAATTGTCAAATCAATTGCATTCTCTTTTGCAAATGCTGCCAAATCATTGTAGTCTTTAATGGCTAAATTTGTTCCTAATGCATCTGTAGCACCATTACCGGGTTGAAAAAAAAGCTCATGGCCTGCATTATCATTTGCAATTGCCAGCCCTATTGAGTATTCACGACCACCACTGCCAAGTATCAATATCTTCATCAAATCTCCATATAAATAAAAAAAGTTTACTTATCCCACCACCGTGGAGTAAGTAAACTTTTTATGTAGCCTGAGTAGCCGTCACACAATTGGCTTGGTTCTAAAAGCCGAATTTGGGTGAAGAGAGGGCTGTCTGACGGCGACAATCTCATCGGCAGAGTAAACGTACCTCAAGCGAGACCATCGACACACGACAGCTCTACTAGTTCACAATATGAATATGTAGAACCCTCATATACGTGCTGACACGTACTACTCAGACTAACAAGATGATTATACTAAACTTTTGCTTGAAATTATTTTAGAAACCGCTCTTTTGCTATTGTTATGCAGCTTTGGATACTTGTTTTATCGGATAAAACATAATTTACATCGGAGGGCAGTGCTTTTGCAGTTGTTTTTCCAATGACGATTATAGTTTGTTCTTGCGTGAAGGTATGATTTTTCAAATAACAATTTACACTTGATGGAGAAGTAAAGATGAGTATTGCATCATCTGCAACCTGCACCTCTTTTATAGCCTCTGAGCAGTCACTTTCATAAACTACACGCTCATCTATGTTGTAGTCCTCTTTTTTGCATATTTGAACAAAGTCAGATGCTACAACTTTTGCACGCAGATAAAGCCACTTCTTCTCTTTTGGGTATGATTGGATTTTATCGACTAAATTATCGCCATATCCGCCGCCGATATCTAAAACTTTTCCGCCTAGCTCCTCATATGATTGTGCACTTGTCACAGAAACACAAAGTGCCGGGAGATGTATGTAAGCAGCTTTATCATACTGCGTGAGCGCTTTGGAGGCTTGCTTAGAGGTAATAATCAAAGCATCATATTGTGAAAAATCAATCTCGGGTTTGAAAAAAGTAATATCAAGGGAATTGATACTGATAGCATCGGGATGTGAAGAGATGGAAAAGAGATAGATAGGTCGCATAGGAGAAGCTTTTGCTTACTCCCACTCGATTGTTGCTGGTGGCTTGCTAGATATATCGTAAACTACACGGTTGATTCCATCAACTTCATTGATAATTCTTCTAGAAATTCTCTCTAAGAGATCATGTGGAAGATGTGCAAAGGTTGCTGTCATGCCATCAACTGCTTCAACAACTCTCACGCAGACTGTATTGTCATAGGTGCGGTTATCACCCATGACACCGACAGATTTTACATTTAAGAGCACTGCAAACGCTTGCCAAGTTTTTGCATAGTATCCGCTTGCTTTTAACTCATCGAGCAAAATCACATCTGCCTCACGCAAGAGATCTAAATCCGCCGGATTCACATCTCCCATAATACGAATCGCAAGACCCGGTCCAGGGAATGGATGGCGATTGATCATCGACTCCGGAAGACCGAGTTCAAGACCGATTTTTCTCACTTCATCTTTAAAAAGCTCACGCAATGGCTCAATCAACTCAAAATCCATCCAGTCAGGAAGCCCGCCGACATTGTGGTGCGACTTGATAACTTCTGATGGACCATTGACAGAGATGGATTCAATAACATCCGGATAGAGTGTTCCCTGTGCCAAGAACTTGATACCATCATGCTTTTTCGCCTCTTTTTCAAACTCTTCTATGAATGTATGTCCGATAATCTGACGTTTTTTCTCAGGATCACTCACACCGGCAAGCTTACTTAAAAAGCTCTCTCTTGCATCAACAACAACGAGAGGAACTTTCAAATTAACTTTAAACACTTGTTCAACTTGTTCTCTCTCACCTTTTCGTAAAAGCCCATTATCTACAAAAACAGGGACAAGTTGGTCACCTATTGCTTCATAGAGCATCGCTGCAACGACAGAGCTGTCAACCCCGCCACTGAGTCCACACAGCACTTTTCCATCACCGACCTGCTCACGAATTTTCGCGATTTGTTCTTTTAAGAAATGTTCCATCTTCCATTTTTCTGTAACATCACAGATGTTTTTCGCAAAGTTACGAAGCATTAGGTAGCCCTCTTCTGAGTGCTGTACCTCTGGGTGAAACTGCATTGCATAGACACGTTTTTCATCATTTGCAATAGCAGCATGCGGCGAGTTGTCAGATGTTGCAATAACTTTGAAACCCTCAGGGAGCGTTTCAACTCTGTCTGAGTGACTCATCCAAACGATTCTATTGTTATCACAATTTTCAAAAAGTGGGGAGACATTATCAGGATAACCGACAATACTCAGCTCTGCTTTTCCATACTCGTGGTGATCTGAACGAATAACACTGCCGCCGAAATCAACAGCGATTCTCTGCATACCATAGCAGATGCCAAGTACAGGAATACCCATCTTATAAACACCCTGATCTACTTCATAAGCATCTTCATTATAAACAGAAGAAGGACCACCGGAGAGAATGATTCCTTTAGGATTTTTTGCTTTAATATCTTCTACTTTTGTATGGTAAGGAAGAATTTCACAGTAGATTTTATCTTCACGCAGACGGCGCGCTATTAATTGTGTGTATTGAGAACCAAAATCGAGAACGATGATGCTAACATTTGTCATTGAAATGCCTTTAAAAATATAAATAAGTGTAAAAGGATAGCAAAATCAAGATTAAGATTTGATTTATTTAGAAGATATAGGCTCAGAATTCAATTCTAAGCCTATGAAAGAGGAATTAATAAAGCCCCATGATTTCAAACTGTACATACCAAATTGCAATAGAGACGAAATAACCGACTAAAATCGTCCAAGCATGTTTCATATGGCTTCCAAATGTATAAATACCACGAAGACGACCCATGACACCAACACCTGCAGCGGAACCAAAAGAGATAAGACTACCACCCACACCTGCTGTCATTGTAACAAGCATCCATTGATCAATACCCATACTTGGAGAAGATTTTAAGATTGCGGACATTACCGGTACATTATCAACAACAGCAGAAAGAAAACCGACATCGATGTTCGCTGCAGTCGAGCCTATCATGCCGTAAAGGTCATGAATATACTCCAAAAATCCTAAAAAGTGAAGCGCGCCAACAGCAGAAAGGATACCAAAGAAGAAAAGCAGTGTATCGTTTTCAACTTTTTGCATATTTACATAGATGTCAAAACTCTTTTTTCCACCTTTTTCAAGTTTGACAGAATAGAGTTTAAGCAGTGCCAGACCAAACATCATACCCCACATAGCAGGGAAATGGAAAAACTGATGCCCAAGTACGGCGATTGTGATCGTGCCGACACCTAAATAGACTACACCCATACCACCGTCTTGCACAACAGGTTTCTCTTCTGTTGCGGCATCAAATGCAGGTTCACCTGCCGGAACGCTCATTGAGAGTAAAAATGCAGTTACACCCCAGCCTAAGAAAGAAGCAGGGAAGAGGTAAAGAAAATCAACAAATTCTCCCTTTCCTGCCGTCCATGCCATAAGCGTTGTGATATCACCAAATGGCGACCATGCACCACCGGCATTTGCAGCTACAACAATATTGATAGCACCCGGAACCAAGAAAGCCATATTCTTTTTGTCAATTGTAAAAAGAACAGTTGAAAGAATAAGTGCTGTAGTCAAGTTGTCTGCAACAGGCGAGATGAAGAAAGCTAAAAATCCAGTCAGCCAAAAAAGTTTTTTATAACTATAGCCTTTTGAAACCAACTTATACTTCATCAGATCAAAAACACCGCGCTCAATAAGCGTCTCAATAAAGGTCATTGCCACAAGCAAGAAGAAGAATATCTCAGCGATTTCCAAGATCAAGTTCTCTAGCTCATCATGCAGTCCATCAGGACTCATGCCATTAATAGTAAAATAGATACCGATAAGCATAAACATGAATGTACCGGCAAAAAGTGCCGGTTTTGCCTTATTTACCTCATATCGCTCTTCAGTAGCGATAAAATAATATGCCACAACAAATACAGCTAAACTCAGCCACCCTACCCATGTTGTAGCTAGGTTAATGTGTGTTGTAGTATGCTCTGCAGCCTGCGCCACTCCTGCGATTGCACTATGTTCCATTAGTTCTCCTCTTGTATTGTATGAACCCCGATCGATTCACTTCTGTTTAATGCTGCGGTCACGATTTCTCTTGCCGTTATTAAACGAAATTTTAGTAGTTTACCAATTTTTTCATTTAAAAGAGCATTAATCGTCTCCAAAGCATCATTTAATCCACTTTTTGTTCGAATAATTGACACATTTTCCCACATTATATGACGAAGTTGATTCTTTTTTGCTTTATCTTCTTTGTAGCTCATCACCTCGTCACTCACAAGAAATTCTTTAAATTTTTTCTCTTCTTGATTTGCCAAGATATCATCGACTGCAAGCTTTGCAAAGACCAAGCCTTCTAAAAGAGAGTTTGATGCCAGTCTATTTGCCCCATGTACCCGTGTCGAAGCCACTTCCCCAATCGCATAAAGATTCTTCACATGCGGCACTCTTGCATGTAAATCTGTCTTAATACCGCCAATAGCATAGTGAAAAGCTGGCGAAATCGGCACTCTGTCTTTTGGTACTTTGTAACCGAGTGCGCGTAAATTTTTGTATATATTTGGAAATCTATGGGAGAAATACTCCTCATCAAAATTTTCAACATTCAGGTAAACCTGCAAGCCTGTCTTTTTCTTATACTTATAGATAGATTTTGAGACAATATCACGCGAAGCGAGTTCTCCTCTTGGGTCATACTCAAACAAAAAGCGCTTGCCATTCTCATCTTCTATGGTCGCACCCTCTCCACGCAGCGCCTCTGTTAAGAGCATCTTTTGCGCACCTGTTGAGTTTACAAAAACAGTCGGATGGAACTGCAGCATCTCCATTCTATCAAGTGCGATGCCCTTCAGTGCACAAAGCCCCTGCATATCCGCACTGATGCACGGTGCGTTTGTGTGGTACTCATAAAGAGAGCCCACACCGCCGCTTGCAATGATAACATCTTTGGCATAAAGATTATAACTTTTACGATGCTCGAGTACCGTTACACCGTAACACTCCCCATTTTCAATGAGCAGATCGACAACACGAGCATCACTGAGCATTGCGTGAGGATTATGAGCAAGTAAGAAGTGATGCAAATAACGTCCTGTTGCATCCCCGCCTGCGTGAAGAATGCGCTCACAGGAGTGTGCTGCCTCTTTTGTATAGAGAAGGTTCCCCTCTTCGTCTCTATCAAACTCAAAACCGTTTTGAATCAGATCATCGATCGCTTCACGGGAATGCTTGCTTAAAAGCTCCACCGCTTCAGTGTTACAAAGCCCATCGCCTGCAGCAAGTGTGTCTTGAATATGCGCAGGAACATCAGCCTCATCTCTTGCAAGGGCTACGCCACCTTGTGCATAAAAGGTATTACATTTAAAGGTCTGACGCTTATTTATAAGCAGTACTTTTTTATCTCGAGGCAGTTTCATCGCGGCATAGAGCCCCGCTACACCTGCTCCGATAATTATGACATCATAGTGAAACATTAGTTACAACTCGTGTTGGTTTCATTGTTCTCAAAACTTTTCTCTTTGTAGTGAAATTCGACATTTTTATCACCTTGTGGCGCTTCATCTTGGTAATATGGCGGTGCTGCTTTATAGCCGCAAGCACTCAAACTTAATAAAAAGCTTGTTATAATTGCCATATGAAAAACGCTTATGATATTATTCATTCTATTCAAAATAGACCTCAATTTTCTAAATTATCTCGTTATAAGTGCATCGATACAATACGCTCAAGTTTTAGCAGACCTCTGCAAAAGATGATAAAGTTCGCTTATATAAAAAATGACACACTCTTTTTCGTTCTTAATCATCCCGGTGCCAAACAAGAGTTTGATAATAATATACAAAGCATTAAAAGCGCTTTAAAGTTCGTACAACCAAAAGAGTGCCAAGAGTTCTCCATCACAGATATCAAAGCCTTTGTCAGCCATACGCTTAACAGACAAACAGAGCAGACAATAGCACCAAAACTTCCACAAACTTATCCTGAAAGGGCCACAGGATCCTTTGAGATCACAACAAAAGATGAAAATCTGAGAAACCTTTTAGAATCCATTCGCAGCCTTATAAAAGAGAAAAATGCAACTTAAAGAAACAATTGCTCAGCTTCCTGATGCACCCGGAATCTACCAGTACCTCGACAAAAACGGGCAACTCCTCTACATCGGTAAGGCAAAAAACCTTGCAAATCGAGTCAAAAATTACTGGCTTTTCACACCACAGCTTCGCCCAAATACAAACCTTTCCACGAGAATTACAAAGATGCTCGAGCAAACGGCATCTCTGGAGTATATTGTCGTAAATAGTGAGCATGATGCACTTATTCTGGAGAACTCCCTCATTAAACAGCTGCATCCAAAATATAATATTCTGCTGCGTGATGACAAGACCTACCCTTACATCTACATCGACAACTCTCAAAAGTATCCTCGATTTGACATTACACGCAAAATCATCAAAAGTGACAATATCAGCTACTATGGCCCCTACAGTATAGGTGCACGCGACATTTTGAACTCCATTTATGAAATAGCCAAACTTGTACAAAAAAAAGGCTGTCTGAAATTTAAAAAACTCTGCCTCTACCATCAAATAGGCAAATGCCTTGGCCCTTGTGAACTTCCCATCACTAAGGAGCGTTACCAACAAGAAGTAGATCTTGCGACAAAACTCATTAAAAATAAAAAACTTTTGCTGCAAGAGCTGCAAAAAAAAATGGAGTTCTATGCTGAGGTTCTACGCTTTGAAGAAGCAGCAGAGCTGCGTGACAGAATGGAGAGAATCAGCCGTTCGGAAATAAAAAGTGAAATCGATTTTGCATCCAATGAAAACTTCGATATTTTTGCCATTGAGCATCATGAGAGCAGAGCTGTTATTGTACGTATATTTATGCGTCACGGCAAGATCATCTCCTCCTCACATGATACTATAAACCTGCGTGAGGGATTTGATGCAAATGAGCTCTACTCACGGGCACTGCTTGATTTTTATAAAGATGACAAACCTCCTATTGTCGCTCCTATTCTTATTGCTGAGAAATTTGAAGATTTAGAACTTATTCAAACACATTTAAGCCGAGTTTTTGAGAAAAAAGCCAACATCACCATTCCACAAAGAGGTAAGAAAAAAGATCTCATCGCACTTGCACAGCTCAATGCCAAAGAGCTTTTGAAAAAAGATTCCAAACAAAAAGATTTCAAAACACTTCTTGAGATTCAAGAGTTGTGCCAACTTGAAAAAACACCTTACAGAGTAGAAGTCTTTGACAACTCTCACATGGCAGGTATTGCAACAGTCGGTGCTATGATAGTCTATGACAATGGCAAGTTCCACAAAAAGTCGTACCGCACTTACCACTTGCAGGCAAAAGATGAGTATGCACAGATGAAAGAGACACTCTCACGCAGAGCAGAGAGTTTTAGTAAAAATCCTCCACCGGACCTTTGGATACTTGACGGCGGAGCAACACTACTGCAACTTGCCTTGGATATTTTGGAATCTTTTGGCCTTAGTTTAGATGTTATTGCTATCTCCAAAGAGAAGATCGATGCCAAAGCACATCGAGCCAAAGGAAAGGCAAAAGATATCATTTACACAAAAGAAGATGTTTTTCGTCTTAAAGAGAGTGATAAACGACTGCAGTTTGTGCAAAATCTGCGCGATGAGGCACACCAATGCGCTATAAACTTCCATAAAAAAACCAAGCTCAAACGTGACCAAGAGAGTAAGCTCTTAAGTTTACATGGAATTTCAGCTGCAAAAGTACAAAAACTACTCAATCATTTTGGAACTTTTGAAGCACTCAAAAAGCTTACAGTTGAGGAAATTAGTACTGTTTTAAGCCAAAAAGATGCAAAAATTATCAAAAATTTTTATAAATAACTCAACTTTCGCACATAAATTCCACTAAATCCACGAACTTAAGTTGAGTATTAAAGCCCATAAATAGGCACTTTTGAGTATAATTTTGTTACCACAACATCATTATAAAGGGCTTATTTTATGGAACTTGCAAATTATATCAATTATGCTATGAAGAGCTTATTAATATCCAAAGATGTATGTAATTAGACCACAGTTCTTTATTCCTATGATTACACTACTAAGAAATGCAGCAACTAACTCTTTGGAGTATAAAAGAGAGTTAGCATTAGTAAAAGAGCAAAATATAGATGTAACAAACTTTGAGAGTGATCTTGAGAAGTTTAAAAATGCATTTGGAAAAAATTACGATTTAGCATCACGAAAATTTCAAACTGCAATCGATGAGATAGATAAATCAATCAACCCAAATTATGCAATAGAAATTTAAATGGATTATCAAAACTTATAAATTAGTGCTGATATAT
>VCAX01000070.1 GCA_013607665.1 Campylobacterota bacterium
TAAAGTTATTTATTGGCTTGTCGATATTGTCATTAATAATTATATTCTGTAATGGAGGAGTAGGTCATGGATGGAATAGCTAATGTTGCAAGACAGCAACAGTCTCAAGTAAGTTCACAAGAGGCTCAAGGAAGAGTAGAACAGCAGATGCAGACAACACAACAAGTCGCACAAACACGAACGAAGCAGGACAATATTGTCAAACAAATGCAAGAATCTTCTTCTACTTCAAATGAAAAAATAAATTCCCAAAAAGATGTTGAAGAGTTAGTTAAAAAATTAAACGAAGCAATGGCTCCACTTAGTACTGATATAAAATTTGGAGTTGATAGTAATGATATCTTTTATGTTGCAGCAATTGACGCAAAAACAAATAAGATGATTAGAGGATTTCCTGCTGAACAAGCACAAGATTTCTTACCAAAAATGCGAGAGGTCACAGGTATACTTTTTGATTCAAAAGGGTAATTTTATGCTCCTAAGAGCATAAACCTACTCCTGCGCACTTTACATCAATACTTCAGATTTTCTTATCTTCCATTTCACACTACTTTACTATAAGCAAAACATCACATATTTTTCGATATAATCGCGTCAATTATTTTACAATTAAAAGGTTTTTTGGATGAAAAAAAGTGTTAAAAAAGTCGTATTAGCCTATTCTGGCGGACTTGATACGAGTGTTATCTTAAAATGGCTACAAGATGAGTACAAATGTGAAGTTGTTACATTTACAGCAGATCTTGGACAAGGTGAAGAGCTTGAACCTGCTCGTAAAAAGGCACTTGAACTTGGTATTAAACCTGAAAATATTTTTATTGACGACCTGCGTGAAGAGTTTGTAAAAGATTTTGTTTTCCCAATGTTTCGTGCAAATGCGATTTATGAAGGAGAGTACCTCTTAGGTACTTCTATCGCTCGTCCACTCATTGCAAAACGTCAGGCTGAAATCGCAAAGATCACGGGTGCCGATGGTGTAAGCCACGGTGCTACAGGAAAAGGAAATGATCAAGTGCGTTTTGAGATGGGGTATCTTGGACAAGATGCAACACTTACTATCATCGCACCATGGCGTGAGTGGGACTTAAACTCTCGTGAGAAACTCTTAGCATACGCTGCACAGCATGGTATCCAAATCGAGAAAAAAGGGAAAAAATCTCCATACTCAATGGATGCAAACCTTTTACACATCTCTTATGAAGGTGGTATTTTAGAAGATCCTGCAGCAGAACCTGAAGAGTCTATGTGGCTTTGGACAAACTCTCCAGAGAGTGCACCAAATGAACCGGAATATATTGAGATAGGCTATAAAAACGGTGACCCTGTAACACTCAATGGTGAAGCGTTAAGCCCTGCGACAATGCTTAAAACATTGAATGAACTTGGCAGCAAACACGGTATTGGTCGTGTAGATATCGTTGAGAATCGTTTTGTCGGAATGAAAGCACGCGGTTGTTATGAGACTCCGGGTGGCACTATCATGCTTAAAGCGCACCGCGCTATCGAGTCTATCACACTTGACCGTGAAGCAGCTCACTTTAAAGATGAGATGATGCCACGCTATGCAAAACTCATCTACAACGGTTTTTGGTGGTCACCGGAGCGTGAAATGCTCCAAGCGGCTATTGACAAAACACAAGAGTGGGTTGAAGGAACTGTACGATTAAAGCTATACAAAGGCAATGTAACGGTCGTTGGAAGAAGCTCTGATGTTTCACTTTTCAATCCGGAATACTCGACTTTTGAAGAAGATGAAGTCTATAACCAAAAAGATGCAGAAGGTTTTATCAAACTCAATGCACTTCGCTTTATCATAGAGGGTAAAGCTCGTAAAAACAAAAAATAAAAAGGGAAAAACAATGAGCATAATTAAAATAGATATGAACTCTCCTGAGTTTCAAGCAGAATTAGAAAAGACAATAAAATTTACTGACAAGGTAAATGCACAGTTTGGTTGGGTTTACAACCCGCAAGAAGAGGTAAACGAAGGTGTGCAAATGGGGCTTGCCCGCAACAAGATGATGTACAAAAAACGTTTCTGTCCTTGCTTCATGGTTATCGAAGAGGATGGAAAACCAAAATCAGCAGATGACAGAATCTGTCCTTGTAAACCGGCTATCGAGAGAGAAATTCCAGAGAACGGCGTTTGCCATTGTGGAATCTTTTGTACACCGGAATTTGCTGCGAACAAAAGAGTAGAACTTGGAATGGAAGAAGCAGCACATACACACTCACGCGGTCTTAGCAAAGAAGAGTGTGAAATGCTTGTAAACAAAGATGAACTCGATGGAGATGAACTTGTTTCACTTCTTGAGGCACGTGAGCTTGGCATGGTCAAATTTACACTTGTCGATGTACGTGAGTATATGGAGTGGCAAATGGGTCACATCAAAGGTGCTGACAAACTTGTACCGACAAGTTCATTTTTCCAAACTTGGGAAGAGGCAAACTTAAGCAAAGATGAAAATATTATTCTTTACTGCCATGTAGGAAGCCGCTCAGCACATGTTGCAAGAATCTTAACAGATAGCGGATACACAAAAATTGGAAATTTAACACATGGGATAGTTTCATATCCAGGTGAGATAGAAAGATAATAATAAATTTTTAGGATAAATAAATGAAAGTACTTTTAACAAAAGATGTAAAAAGCTTAGGAAATGCAGGTGAAGTCAAAGAGGTAAAACCGGGATATGGTCAAAACTTTTTAATTAAAAAAGGTTTCGCAAAACCGGCAACTCCGGAGATTATCGCTGAACATGAAGCAGAGTTAAAAAGAAAGGCCGAGGAAGAAGCCGCTGAGATCGCTAGACTCAAAGCACTTGCAGAAAAACTAGACAAACTCGAGATCATCATCACTAAAAAAGTAGGTGACAACGGACACCTTTTTGGTGCTGTTACAAAAGATGAGATCGCACATGCCCTTAAAGATGAGCATGACATTGAGATCGATAAAAAGCATATTACAGACAAAACTGCCATCAAAACAATCGGTGAGCACGACGTAGACTTAAAACTCGGTCACGGTATTCATGCAACACTGCATGTTGACGTTCAAGGCGAGTAGAAACAACGATGTTTGACGCTACTACCATACTTGCCTATAAAGGAAAGAACAAAGCTGTCATCGGTGGAGATGGGCAGGTAACCTTTGGAGACAGCGTTCTAAAAGGCAATGCAACCAAAATCCGCACACTCCATCATGGCAAAATCTTAGCAGGATTTGCTGGCAGTACAGCAGATGCTTTTAATCTTTTTGATATGTTCGAAGAGTTTTTAGAGAATAAAAAAGGCGACATTTTAAAATCCGTTGTCGAGTTCTCTAAAGCATGGAGAAAAGACAAGGTGCTGCGCAGATTAGAAGCGATGATGATCGTTTTAAACAAAGATCACATTTTTATACTTACGGGTAACGGTGATGTTGTTGAGCCTGAAGATGGCGAAATTGCCTCTATCGGCAGTGGTGGAAATTTTGCAATTTCAGCAGCAAGAGCGCTCAAAAAACATGCCGCACTTAATGAAGAAGCACTTGTAGAAGAGTCACTTCATATTGCAGCAGATTTGTGTATTTATACAAATCATAATATAAAAACCCTTGTTTTAGAGGATACAAAAGCATGAATTTGACACCAAAAGAGATTGTTGCCTATTTAGACAAATATGTCATTGGACAAAAAGATGCAAAAAAAACGATTGCTCTAGCCCTGCGAACACGCTACAGACGCATGCAGCTCTCCGAAGGGATGCAGCAGGAGATTAAGCCAAAGAACATTCTAATGATAGGCTCGACCGGTGTTGGAAAAACAGAGATCTCACGCAGACTTGCAAAAATGATGAAAGTCCCTTTCATTAAAGTAGAAGCGAGTAAATATACAGAAGTCGGTTTTGTCGGTCGTGATGTAGAATCTATGATTCGTGATCTTGTTGTCAATGCTATCTCTATTGTAAAAGCAGAGCAGGAAGAGGCAAATAGAGAAAAAATCGAAAACTACATTATTAACCGTATCACAGAAAAGCTCGTTCCACCTCTTCCAGCAGGAGCAAGTGAAAGCAAGAAAGATGATTATCAAAGACTGCTTGAAGCGATGGAGAGACGTGTTGAGTCTGGTGAAATGGATGAAAAGATCATAGAGATCGACCTTGAGCCAAATATGACCGTAGAGTTCAATGATACAAATTTACCACCGGAGATGGCAAAAGTACAAGAGAGCTTCTCAAAAGTTTTCTCTACTTTAAATAAAGAAGAGAATAAAAAAGAGCTCAGCGTCAAAGATGCAAAAGTACTACTGCGACAAGAAGCGAGCAGTAAACTCCTTGATATGTCCAGTGTAACTGCCGAGGCACTGCGCCGCGCAGAGAACGGTGGTATTATTTTTCTTGATGAGATAGATAAAATAGCACTCTCAGAGAAATCGCAAGGTAGGAATGACCCTTCTAAAGAGGGAGTACAGCGTGACCTGCTTCCAATAGTAGAAGGATCAAGCGTCTCGACAAAATATGGAACAATCAATACGGACCATATTCTCTTTATTGCAGCTGGCGCTTTTCATGTAAGCAAACCAAGCGACTTAATTCCTGAACTGCAAGGGCGTTTTCCACTTAGAGTTGAACTTGAATCACTGACAGAGGAGACACTCTACCAGATTCTCACGCAGACTGAGAACTCACTGCTTAAACAGTATGAGGCACTCCTTAAAGTCGAGGGAATGCAGCTTCGTTTTGATGATGCAGCGATTCATGCCATAGCCAAACTCTCACACCGTGCCAATGAAACTGCTGAAGATATTGGAGCACGTCGTTTGCATACGGTACTTGAGAGAATTCTCGAAGAGGTAAGCTTTCACGCAGATGAATACAAAGACAAAGAGTTCACTATAACAAAAGAGCTCGTACATGAAAAACTTGATGAAGTCGTCGAAGATGATGACCTCTCACGCTATATATTATAAAAAAGGTAAACAAATATGACAAAAGCCGGTTTCGTTTCACTTATTGGGCGTCCCAATGCTGGAAAAAGTACACTTATGAATTCACTCCTAGGTGAAAAAATAGCAATGGTAAGCCAAAAAGCAAATGCAACAAGGAAACGTTCCAACGCTATTGTTATGCATGAGAATGCGCAGATTATTTTTGTAGATACTCCAGGCCTGCATGAAAAGGAAAAAGTGCTGAACAAATTCATGCTCGATGAAGCACTCAAAGCTATGGGAGATTGTGACCTTATTGTTTACCTTGCTCCCGTAACGGATACAATAGAGCATTATGAAAGATTTTTAGAGCTCAATAAAAAAAATATTCCTCATATCATTGCGCTTTCTAAAATCGATCAAGTCTCGCAAGAGAAGCTTTTTAAAGCCATAGGACAATATAACAAATATTCTGATTACTTTGAAGCACTCATTCCAGTAGCAATCCCTAGAAAAGTTGGTCATAAGGATCTGCTTGATACCATAGCAAAGCACCTTCCAGAATCACCGTTTTTATATGATCCTGAAGATCTGACAAGCGAACTTGTTCGTGATATCTACGCCGGTTTTATTCGTGAAGCCATCTTTGAGAACATCAGCGATGAAGTCCCTTATGAGTCTGATGTTATTATCGATTCCATAGAAGAGGATAACCATATTGATAAAATCTATGCAACCATCATCATTGAAAAAGAGTCGCAAAAAGGAATTATCATCGGTAAAAAGGGAGAGACAATTAAGCGTATAGGCAAAGCTGCCCGCTTGAAAATTGAAGAGCTTAGCGGGAAAAAAGCCTATTTGAATCTCCAAGTAACTGTTAAAAAAGGCTGGACAAAAGACAAAAACTTCTTAAAAGAGATAGGATACGACAATGCACAGCAATATTCATAAAGTACTTTTTTCAATCATATTACTCTCCTTTGCATCACTCCTTTTTGCCACTGATGTCAACCTTTTGACACATTACAGAAATAACGGCATTGAAGATATACAAAAAGAACTCGACAAAAAACTTACCCAAGAGACTTACTGGAAGGAGTATCTGCAAAATATTGACACAAGATTTGGTTATTTTGAGACTTATGACAATATCCTTGCATGTGACAAATCAAGATCACAGCTTTGCATCTACAAACGAGATGCAAATAACAGTTACCAGCTTAAAAAAGAGTACAGTGCCTATACAGGAAAGCTCAAAGGCGATAAAGAAAAAGAGGGAGATTTAAGAACACCTATTGGTATTTACAATATTGTAAAAAAAATAACAAAAGTAGACTCTTTTTACGGACCAATGGCTTTTGTCACCTCCTACCCGAATGTTTTTGACAAGTACAGAGGTAAAACAGGTCAAGGAATATGGATACACGGCCTTCCAATAAATCAAGAACGTGAAGAGTTTACAAAAGGGTGTATTGCAATCAATAACAAAAGTATAAAGTGCCTTGATAAAAATATAGATATTGATAAAACCATTTTAATCATAGATGAGGATGTCGTTAAAAAGGATAAGGCGAACAAGGCTGTTCTTGCTAAGGTTCTTGCCAATCTCTTTGCCTGGAGATATTCCTGGATCTATAATGATATTGATAAATATTTAAGTTTTTATGCACCGGAGTTCAGACGTTTTAATGGAATGAACCTCAAACAGTTCAGAAAATACAAAACAAGAATTTTTAATAAAAAAGAGCAAAAAACTATTATTTTTAAAGACATCAATGTCATTCCCTATCCAGATACAGACAATATCTTTAAAATAGCTTTTAAAGAAAAGTATAAATCAAACAGTTTTTCTTTTAATGGAAATAAGGTTCTTATTGTAAAACTTACAGAAGATAAGTTCAATATTATCACCGAGAGATAAGTATGAAACTTATCATAATTATCTCTCTGCTTCTCTTTACGCACCTATCTGCAAAGATTAATCTTACTCAACTTTC
>VCAX01000071.1 GCA_013607665.1 Campylobacterota bacterium
TAAGTGTAGTTAAATTTCACTACTTAGGTGGGTCAAAAGTTTTCAAAAAAGTGGGTCAATTTTTATCAAAAAAACAACAAACAATACAAAAGATAGATAAAGAGAAGCACAGCTTAAGAAATGAAGCAAACTATTGGCTCATAAAAGCGCAGCTCTATGCACATTTCAAAGAACGCAAAAAAGCACGCTATGCCTTACATGAAGCCTTACGTTTAAATCAGCATAATCTTCAAATCTCCTTTACTGCCATCGACCTCTTTTTGCGCTACGGATTTGCGACAGATGCAAAAGCAACACTCCAAGACATAGTGCAAAACTCCTCTATGTCATCTTCACTTTATTTAGCTGTCGCCTCTCTTTACTATACACTTCATGATATTGATGCTGCTGCTTTTTATACCGATAAGCTCCAAAGAACCAATTCATCTCTTACGCAAACAATCGAGTATAGATTCTTACGTCGTGATATCTATAAAGCACAAAGCAATCAAACAGCCGCCTTGCGTGAGACAAGAGCGGTTCAATCATTATTACGCCAAGAGGCAGAAAAAAATCCTCTGAGCCTCAAAAGTGACAAATATCTTTATGACTATCTTCGTGTCTCGATGGAGACTCTGCAGGCAGACAGCTTTGAGCACAAGCTCTTAAATGCAAAAGCCTATCTCTCAAAAGCACACTATGATGATTTACAGTACGCATGGGCAATTAAAAACAATGCCGATGAAAAAGCCCATGCAATTTACTTGCAAACAAAGTCAAAGGAACTCTGGCTTGAATTTTCCAATGCGCTTATGCAACAAGAGCACTCTAAAATAGAAGACATGCTCTTTTCTTATCTTTCAACACTCCCTCTTGATGATGCGAGCTACGCCGCGCACAATGATGGACAGATCGCTCTTGGACAATCACTCACCTATGAATCCCTAGCAACAAACTCAAAAAACAAAAATGCTTACATTTCGTGGCGCGATCTTGTCAAAAAACGCTCTGACCTTTTTGATGCAAAACTCTCTTATTACAACCGTGACCCCTTACTGAGAAAATATATCACAGTAAACAATGACACATATATCAATGACGGCTATTCACTACTGAGTCATATTGCGTATTATAAAAATTCTACACTCGATAATACTATTCTCGTGTATACACCAAACAACTCTTATGGCATCGATTTTGGGCTCAAAAAACACTTCAATAAAGCAAAAATAGAGCTCAAAGGCGGTTATGCAGAGAGTATGGACTCTTATTATCGATTTTCTCTTTATGCAGAATATACTCTAAACAGCTATTTTACACTCAAAGCCAAAGCTGCCAAGAACATCACTGCCGATGAATCCACACAGCTTTTAATCGGAGGAAAGAAAGATATGATCTCTCTTGGTCTTTTATATCAGATTCAAAACCGAATAGCCTTTACCTGTTCCCAAGTTTACAGCAAGCACCTCATCTATTTCATTGATCTTCTCTAAAGCTTTGACATGCCCCTGCGCCAGATCAACAACATGAATATAGTCACGTACACCTGTACCGTCAGGCGTATCATAATCATTACCGAAGATACTCAGATGCTCTCGTTTGCCAACAGCAACTTGCGCAATATACGGCATCAAATTATTTGGTATGCCGTTTGGATCTTCTCCGATAAGTCCTGATTCATGAGCACCGACAGGATTGAAATAACGCAGTAGAATAATCTTCCATGCAGCATCGCTTACAAAGAGATCTTGCAGTATCTCTTCGATAAAGAGCTTGCTTCGTCCATAAGGATTTGTAGCACTAAGCGGAAAATCTTCTTTAATAGGTGTTGCGTGAGGATCTCCATAGACAGTTGCCGAGGAGCTAAAAACGATCTTTTTGCAACTATTGTGCTGCATCACTTCACAAAGGGCTATCGTACCATATACATTGTTGTCATAATACTCCAAAGGCTTTTCAACGGATTCGCCGACTGCCTTAAGACCTGCGAAATGAATGACCGAATCGATGCTGTATGTCTCAAAAAGCTCCTGCAGTTTTAGCTTATCGCGGATATCTCCTTCAATGACAGTAATCTTTTTATTGATAATCTGCTCAACACGTTTTATAGCCTCCCTAGAAGCATTTGAGAAGTTATCATAGACTATAAACTCATATCCCGCTTTATCGAGCTCAACACAGGTATGTGTACCAATGTAACCTGCTCCTCCTGTTACAAGAACCATCTCTATCCTGCCACATTCATCGCAAGCTGTGCCATTTTTTGCATATAATCCTCGACTCTCTCTCCGGTATCTAAAACTTTTTTGAGTTCATTGATGAAGTACTCTTTCGTTCGCTCATCTGCAATGTTAAACATATAGAGTACCCATTCCGTGTTAAGGGCTATCTTCTCGCCATTTTTTTCTACTATAAACGTTCTGTAAAGATTAATATCTGTAGTTGCAAGCAGCTCCAGCACTGCTGTGTAAAATGCATTGACTTCATAACTAAGGAGTGAAGCGAGCTCCTCTTTTGTGATCTTGACATCAACATCATCAAAGTCAAATCGCCCTAAAATCAAAGCATCCCCGATAATGAGCTGTTCACCTAAAAAATAAGCCGGTTTTTTTTCGCTCAAGGCATTTGCATCTGCATAGATGACATGTTCATTCATCGATTCAAGTTCATCTATCAAAATAGAGCTAAAAAAGGTGTAGAGTGTATTGGCCTTCATCTCGATATCGACTTCTTCTATCTCCTGCGTGAGTGGGTTAATAGTGAGTGCTTGCATTAAAAAGACTCCAAAAGTATAACATTGACATAGGTGCCTGCTTCAAGGAACTTATCCTCTTCCCCTGCTATCATTAAAGCAGAATTCTCAAGCATATTTGTTAATATCGCCGAACTTCCTACCTTTTTGCCTTTAAAGTTGACAAAATACTCTCCATCTTCCACAACGACATTACAGGCTGTAAATTCGGTAAATCTGCTGCGCTTTGTAAAATCTTCTTGTAGTTTTGCCGCTACTGTTTTATAAGGGCGTGCTTCACCTAGCATCTTGGCAATAAGCGGCAGTGCATATAAGATAGCTGTGACCGTCGATGAGTAAGCAAATCCAGGTAAAGCTAATATAAACTTATGCCCCCGCTGTGCTACTAAAATATGACGACCGGGCTTAATGCCTACACCTTTGTATACTACCTCAGCACCCAAACGCGGGATGATATCTTTGACAAAGTCATAATCTCCAACGCTCACGCCACCGGTACTGACTAAAATATCTGCACTCTCTAAGGCATTCTCAAAGGTCTTCATAATGGCATCTCTGTCATCAGGCGCTGTTCCAAGTTGAATCACCTCTGCACCTGCTTGTTCAAAGAGTGCTGCTAGTGTGTAGTTGTTCAAACTTCTGATCTGTGCGGGATTGTCAGAATTCTCTCCAAGATCAAGGATCTCGCTTCCTGTTGCAATAACGGCTACACGAGGACGAAGGGCAACTTTTACCATTACCTGATTGAGCCCTGCCATCACACCAATTTCAGCAAATCCTATTTTTGTGCCTTTATGAATAAGGACATCACCGGCACTATACCCCTCGCTGACAGGTCGTACGGCATTGCCTTTTTCCACCATCTCGTTAATAGTGATCTTAGCATCTGAAAATGTGACATTCTCTATCTGAATCAGTGTATCACTGCCTACAGGCATCATCGAACCTGTAAAGGTTTTAATAGATTCACCTTCACCTAAAACACGTTTTTCATCATGTCCTGCAGGATTGTCTCCAAGAACAACAAGCTCACCTTTTTGCAGATCAACATGGCGCACGGCATAGCCATCCATGGAAGCTGTCGGAAACTGTGGATCATTATATTTAGCTACGATATCCTGCGCCAAAACACGCCCAAGCGCATCACTCAGCGGAACTCTTTCATATCGGTGATTATTGACCTGCAGAAGATCAAGCATATTTTGGCTTGTCTCAAAAGAGATAAAATCCACTCCTGTTATACTCATTGTTTTGCTCCTAAAATTCCACTGCCTCTAATAGCCGTTGAGCGATCCTTTGCATAGACTCTCTCGCCATTTTTCAAATCATACTTCCATATGGGTGCGCTTGCTTTGAAATCTTCTACAAACGCATCTATAAATTCTAAAGCAATGCGTCTTTTTGGAGAAAATACCGCTGCAATGTATGAAGATTCATGCAGCATTACATCACCGCGTGAATGTGCCATTTTAATGATAGCACCCTTTTGTGCCGCTTTTTCTTCCCAAGCTTTATACCATGACTCCAAAATCGGCTCATAAATGTCAAAACTAAGCCCGTCAATACCATCTTCACTGCGAACGGTACCAACAAACGGAATGTAAGCGCCATAGTTACTTGTTGCTTCTGCTTCATACCACTCTTTAAGTATCTTTGGTACATCCAAAGCACCATCATATAGACTCAGCAAGGCTCACCCTCCACACACAGGTGGCAACAGAGATATCTTATCTCCATCTTTTAGTGCAACATCCAAAGAAGAGACAATAGTGTCATTTACTGCCACAGCAGAATTTGTCAACCACTCCGCAAGCTCTTTGTCTTTTTGTAGCAAGACTGCCAGTTCATTTAGGTTTGTTATGTCAAGTTCTAAAGGATCTTTTTGAATCGGTCCTAAAAATTCTACTCTTACCATAGAAAATATCCTCATTTATAATTATGCTAATTATATCTAAAGATAAGTTAAGTCGTGTATAATTGCAAAATGATTTTTGGAAAAATAGAGTATCTCAACCTTCTGCCTTTTCATCTGTTTATGAAGCGCTTTACACGAAACTCCCAAGCAAAAGCCATCATGAATTACAAAAAGAATGTACCGGCAGAGGTGAACCGTGCATTTCTAGGCAGACGCGTAGATGCGGCGTTTATCTCTAGTATCGCGGCAAAGAAATACCCACATGTAGAACTTGGCATCATTGCAAAAAAAGAGGTTATGAGCGTGCTTGCCATTCCCTCACGCAAAGATAAGCAGGACAAAGCTTCTGCCTCATCAAATGTTTTAGCAAAAGTTCTCGGACAAAAGGGAGAGATTCTCATAGGAGACAGAGCACTCAAATATGCCCTGCAAAACAGTGACTATATTGACTTAGCAGCGCTTTGGCATGAAAAAGAGCAGCTTCCTTTTGTCTTTGCCCTGCTGTGTTACCATAAAGAAAAAAAAGTTTATAAAAAGATTGGGAAGCGATTTTTACAAAAAAAACAGAAAATCCCTTACTATATGCTCCAGCAAGCATCGAGAAAAAGCGGTGTAAGTCCTGAAGATATTCGCGCTTACTTGCGCCTTATCTCCTACAAACTCGATTACAAAGCCAAAAAAGGCCTTGCTAGATTTTACCGTCTAAGTGATCGGCTAAACGCTGGAGTTTAACTCTATAGGCATCCATATCAAAACCCTTCACACGCGCTACACCATCTTCAATGGCAGCTTGTGCTACAGCAGACGCGACATAGACAAGGACACGTCTGTCAAATGGAGAGGGAATGATATAATCAGGTCCAAAGTGCATATCTTCTCTATTGTGTGCCGCTTTTACATGTGCCGGAACTTCTTCTTTTGCAAGTGCTGCAAGCGCGCGTGCAGCTGCTAGTTTCATCTGCTCTGTGATCTTTGTGGCACGCACATCCAAAGCACCACGGAAAATTTGAGGGAAACCAAGCACATTGTTTACCTGATTTGCATAGTCACTTCTTCCTGTTCCAATAATTACATCTCTGCGTGCCTCTTTTGCAACGTCCGGCAAAATCTCAGGATTTGGATTTGCACAGGCAAAAATAATAGGATGTGTATCAGACATGGACTGAACCATCTCTGGCGTGATCAGATCCGCTTTCGAGAGTCCAAGCACCATATCAGCACCCTTCATTGCATCTTCTAGTGTTCTGTCGGCTGTATCAAATGCAAACTGCTGCTTATATTTATTGAGATCATCTCTACCGCTGTGAATAACACCTTTAGAGTCGAGCATTGTAATGTTTTTCACGCCAAGCGCTTTATACATATTACCACAGGCAATACCCGCAGCACCGGCACCAATGACCACGACTTTTAAATCTTCGGCCTTTTTTCCACTCATCTCAAGAACATTCATAAGCCCTGCAGTTGTTATCACAGCTGTTCCATGCTGATCATCGTGAAAAACAGGAACATTACAGATCTCTTTGAGACGACTCTCAATCTCAAAACATCTAGGAGCTGAAATATCTTCAAGATTGATACCACCAAAACTATCCGCCATCGCAGCCACTATCTTTATAATTTCCTCTGTATCTTTCGTGTTTAACTCAATATCCACAGCATCGACATTTGCAAATGATTTAAATAAGACGCCCTTGCCCTCCATAACAGGCTTACCGGCCAAGTGGCCAATATCTCCAAGCCCAAGAACCGCCGTTCCATCACTTACAACTGCTACAAGATTGCCTTTGTTGGTGTATTCATACGCTTTGTCAGAATCTTTTTGAATCTCAAGACAAGGATATGCAACGCCCGGAGAGTAGGCCATTGAGAGCTCTTCTTGTGTATTACACGGTTTTGTTAAAAGCGTCGCTGTTTTACCGTTTGTATCGAACTCTCCCTTAGCTTTATGATAGTGAAGAGAAGCTTCTTCAAATGACATACTTTTTGACATTAGTTATCCTTATTTTTTATATAACTAGATTATATAACTAAAAAATTAATATTAAAGAAACAGCTAAATTTTATTAAG
>VCAX01000072.1 GCA_013607665.1 Campylobacterota bacterium
CCAACCGTTAAAGAGATACGCGAAAAAGCGAAAAAAGCAGACACTATCTACATCGCGACCGATGAGGACCGCGAAGGAGAAGCGATAGGCTGGCACATTGCGCATGCGATCAAAAAAGATCCCCAAGAGCTGCCGCGTATCGTCTTTCATGAGATCACAAAAGGGGCTATCAAACATGCTCTCGAGTCTGCCCGCAAGATAGATATGAAAATGGTCAATGCTCAGCAGGCACGCCGTCTGCTTGACAGAATCGTCGGGTACAAACTCTCGCCACTTTTGGCTTCAAAGATCCAAAAAGGGCTCTCAGGCGGGCGTGTTCAAAGCTCCACGCTCAAGCTCGTTGTTGACCGTGAACGTGAGATAAAAGCTTTCATTCCACAAGAGTACTGGACGATTGATACCGTTTTTAAAACAAACATCGATGCAAACCTCATCGCACACAAAGGCAAAAAACTCTCTAAACTCTCTATTGAGAACAAAGAGCAGGCAGAGTCCATTACGGCAAGTGTCAAGAGTGATGATTTTACCATTGCAAAGATCGAGACAAAACAGAGAAAAAGTTCAACGCCTCCGCCATTTATGACATCAACCTTGCAGCAAACTGCCTCAAGCAAACTCGGTTTCACGCCGAAAAAGACGATGATGATAGCACAGACACTCTATGAGGGAGTAAAAACTCCAGACGGTACATCAGGGGTTATCACCTATATGAGAACAGACTCACTCAATTTAGCACAAGAGGCTGTAGGTGCGGTTCGCGGCATCATCGAGAATCGTTACGGCAAAAAATATCTTCCAAAATCACCGAAAGTTTATACGAAAAAAGCAAAAGGAGCCCAAGAGGCGCACGAGGCTATCCGTCCTACTATGCTGCAGTTCACTCCGGAAGTGGCAGTAAAATATCTCAAGCCTGACGAGATAAAGCTCTACCGTCTTATCTATGAGCGTTTTATGGCATGTCAGATGGAAGATGCGATCTTTGAGCAACAAAGCATCATCTTCAAAGGCAACGAAAACGAGTACCGCGCAAGTGGACGAAAACTCATCTTTGATGGTTTTTATGCAGTAACGGGAACAGATGACAAAGACAAGCTCCTCCCGGCACTCAAAGAGGGTGACAAAGCGACAATTCAAAGCGTAAAACCGCAGCAGCACTTCACTGAACCACCTTCACGCTACTCAGAGGCTAGTCTCATTAAAAAACTCGAAGCTGAAGGTGTCGGGCGTCCATCTACCTATGCACCAACTATTGCGACACTCTCAAACCGTACCTATGTAACAATTGAGAAGAAGCAGATCATTCCAACAGAGGTTGCCTTTACTGTAACGGAAATATTAGAGAAGCATTTTCCAAACATTGTAGATATCAACTTCACAGCAGAGATGGAAGAGAAACTCGATGAGATAGCAGAGGGGCATGAGGACTGGCAGAAACTCCTTATAGATTTCTATGAGAGCTTTATGAAGCAAATAGAAGAGGGAAAAGAGAAGATAGTCTCACTCAAAGTTGCCAAACCGCTTGGAAGAAACTGTCCTAAATGTGCTTCTGAGCTTCTGCTTCGCTCTGGTCGTTTTGGACAGTTCATCGCCTGCAACGGATTTCCTAAATGTAAGTACACTGAACAGTGTGACGAAGAGGGCAACCCTGTAGAGAAAAAAGAGCAGACAAGCGATGACAAGTGTGAGAAGTGCGGCAGCGACATGATCGTCAAAAATGGCCGTAACGGGCAATTTTTGGCATGTTCGAACTACCCCGAGTGTAAGAACACAAAAAGCATCAATGTCGAAGAGAAAGTGAGTGATACGCCTTGTCCTGACTGTGGCGGCAAAATAAGCCTTAAAAACTCACGCAGAGGACCATTTTGGGGATGTGAGAACTATCCTGATTGTAAGTTCATCTCCAAGTTCGAGCCGACAACCATCAAGTGTAAAGAAAAAGGCTGCACGGGTGTTCTTGCACCAAGAACCTACAGAAACAAAAAGGTCTATGAGTGTGTCAAATGTAAAGCACGTACACCACGCGAAGAGATAGACGGGCAAAAATAGGTTATAATTATAAAAATCAAAGGTGCAAAAGATGAGTGAAAATATTTTACAAACATTACAAATGTTAAAAGCAAAATATCAAACACTTGGCTTTTTGATTATTGGTGTTTTTGGTTCACAAGCCCGTGGAGATGCCACAAAAGAGAGTGATATTGATATTGTATATGACATAGATCAGAAATTTTTACAACAATATCACGGATGGGATGCTATAACACAGATTGAAAAAATAAAACAAGAACTTCAAGCTATACTCAAGATTAATGTTGATTTAGCTTCAATAGATAATCACTCTACCACATTCAAAAAAACATTAAAAGATGAAATGATTTATGTCTGAAAAAAGTGATTATGCAAGAATTCTCTTTGCTATTGAAAAGATAGATGATATCTTTGAATATAAAAACCAATATAAAACAATTGAGGCTCTTTTAAACTCTAAACTTGGGTTTGATGCAACAAATATGTGTATTATGCAAATTGGAGAGACTCTCAACAAACTCAGTCAAGAACTTCAGCAAAGGCATTCAGAGTTGCCAATCAAAGAGAGTTACCTTACCCGTAACTATATTGCACATGATTACGAAGGTGTCAACAAGCATATCATTGAAATGATCATTCGGGAACAATTACCACCACTGAAAATTAAATTACAAAATATTTTACAAGAGCTAGAAAATTGAAAAAAGGCATACTCTCAGATACACACTCAAAAGTGAAAAAAGCCAAAAAAGCGCTTGATTTTTTAATCAATGAGGGTGCCGAGTTTATCATTCATGCAGGGGATGTCGTAGAGCCTGAGATATTGGAGCTTCTTGCGCATTGTGGGAAAAGGTATGTCGCAGTCTATGGAAATAATGATGCTCACCTCACGCAGTATCATAACAATTATAACCTTGTCCAAGAACCTTATTACTTTAAGATAGCAGATACGAAATTCAAGTTAATGCATCTTCCTTTTTATATGAGCAATGATGCCCAAGTCGTTATATTTGGACATACCCATGCTTTTGAAGTGGAGTTCAAGGGTGGTACACTCTATCTCAACCCCGGTGAAGTCTGTGCTCGAAACAAGCCGCTCTCGGAGTGTGCCATGCTTGAAGTAAAATCAAACAAATTTATAGTAAACTACTATACACGAAAATCAAAAAAAGAGTTCAAGCTGCAAAAGAGCTATGAATTTAAAAGGCAATAAGAGTGAGCGAAAAAATATTTCTATGTTCCATCTGTAACATCAACAGTGGAACATGTAAAGAAGATTGTAAATTTTGTTCACAAAGCGTGCGTTATAAAGCAGACATCGAGCGCTACAAACAAAAGCCCATAGAAGATATCCAAAAAGAAGCAATTGCCGCGCGTGACAATGGTGCACTTGGTTTTTGTCTTGTCACAGCTGATAAAGGCTTAAATGACAAGACCTTGAAGTTTGTCTGCGAAGTGGCTCACGCAGTGCAAAAGGTTGCACCCGAACTTCGTCTTATTGCCTGTAACGGCACGGCAACACTCGAGCAGCTTCTGACACTCAAAGCTGCCGGTATCAAAGCCTATAATCACAATCTTGAGACAAGTGAAGCTTTTTATCCACAGATCTGCACAACACACCCTTGGAGCGAACGTTACGAAACCTGTCAAAATGTCAATGAAGCCGGACTTGTACTTATTACAGGCGCTATCTTTGGACTTGGAGAGACTCAAGCAGACAGAGTCTCTATGCTGGAGTCTTTAGCTTCGCTCGATCCAACTTCTGTACCTATTAACTTTTATCACCATAATGAAGCATTGCAACTCCAACCTAATCCGCTGACAGTCGATGAAGCACTCTCCCTTATCAAGCTCACGCGAGAGATGCTTCCAAAAGCGCAGCGCATTATGGTTGCCGGCGGACGTGAGCTGATGTTTGGAGAACGACAAAGTGAGATATTTTCTGCGGGTGCGAACTCCATCGTCATAGGAAACTATCTAACAACTGCCGGCAGGGCAATGAACAAAGACCTTGAGATGCTCCGCTCTCTTGGACTCGATGCCGCAAAAAGTGTAGCAGGCTAAGATCATGACGGAGAGTGTAAGCGCTAACATTGTTCTTATCATTACAATATCGCTTATCATTATGTTCTCTCCCTTTATCGCCAAAAGTGTCAAACTCCCAACGACGCCTATCGAGATTATTTTAGGTTCATTGCTTGGATATGTCGGTTTTTTACACGATGAACATCTTTTTGATATTGTTGCGGAACTTGGCTTTCTCTACTTGATGTTTATCGCCGGAACAGAGATCAACCTTAAAAATGTCCTCAAAACACCTACACATACCATTAAAAAAGTAGCGCTCTATCTCTTCTTTTTATACGCATTTTCCATCGCCTTTTCGATGCAGTTTCACCTTGGGAAGATCTTTATGGTGCTACTACCGCTTATCTCCGTCGGTCTGGTTGCATCTCTTGCCAAAGAGTATGGAAAGACTCCATGGATCACCCTCTCTATGACGGTCGGTGGGATCGGTGAGGTTGTGAGTATCGTCATCTTGACCATTACTTCAGTAGCGCTTGAGTCCGGCATAGGGCTTGGACTTTTTCAGACTATTATGGCACTGCTTGCCTTCATACTCTTCATGTTCTTGCTCTTTCGTGCGATGCAGCTGCTCTTTTGGTGGTTTCCAAAGGTCTCACTCGCATTGATGCCCCATGAAGACAATCAGGAACAGGACATCCGCCTCTCTATGGGTATCTTTTTTCTTCTTGTCGGTGCGATGCTCTACTTACACCTCGAGCTTGCTTTTGGAGCCTTTTTAGCGGGTATTTTTATTCCGACATTTTTTGAGCATAAGCATGAGCTGCCGGAAAAACTTGCCTCTTTTGGTTTTGGACTTTTGATACCTATCTTTTTTATTCACATTGGAAGTTCTTTTGATCTCGATGCTCTGCTCATCACAGGTCTCATAGAAAAAGCACTTATCATTGCCGTAGTTATGATACTTATGCGACTCTTCGCCGCTTTGGTCTTTATCAAAGACCTTGGTCTTATCGACTCCGTTTTACTGGGACTTTCACACTCTATGCCACTTACTTTGCTCATCGCAATGGCGACGCTAGCATACACAGCAAACTCCATAGACAAACTACACTACTACGCCTTTATCTTAGCCGCACTTTTTCAGGTCATCAGTGTTATAATTATGATCAAGTTCATCAATCTCTATAAACTCAAAAAAGAAGAGAAGGCTCCTGTATGAGTCGTCCCTTTCTTATCCAACTTGCTCATGATTCCATCAATGAAGTCTTTCAGGCAAAAAATACCATAAATAAAACAGCGCTGCTGCAACAATATCCTCCACTCAAAGAATCCATACCTATGACACTAAAGATTTTTGTAGATGGTGAACTATATGGATATTATGAAGATGTAGCGAAAAAAACTTTGATTGACAACATAATAGTAGGCGCAAAGATAGCGGCTTTTGAAGATGAAAATTCAGAGCCGCTTACCCTCTCTGAATATCTCGAAGCGGAAATAGAGCTGACACTGCAGACACCCGAAGGCATCATTTCACACAGAGCCTAGCAGGAGTGTTTAATATGGCACGCTATAGCGTAGCCGTGATTGAGTCCGAGTGCGATGCTTCCGCCACTCTCCTGCGTGATGTCACCAGCGACAAAAAGCCCCTCGATATTTGTCTCATAATGCTCATTATGCACAGGTTTTCCATCCTCTTCTTTGATGCCCGAACTTGCTAAAAAGGCAGATGGTGTCGTACCACCGATGGCATAGATTACACGGTCGTACACTTCCGGCTCTATCTCAGAGAAAAGTACTTTTATCTTTCCATCTTCCGTTGCTTCAAGTCCATCAATGTTCACACCCAAAATAGGACGTACTTCATCATGAGCAATAGCATTTGCGATGTCTCTTTGGTTGATTGGATTGGCACGACGGAATGTCTCTCGTCTATAACAAATTGCCACTTCGTTATTTGCACTTAGATCCACAGCATACTCCACAGCACTGTCTCCACCGCCAACAACTAAAATTTTTTCACCACTGCCACACTCATCGGTTGTATAGTTCACTTTTTTACGAATTGCCGGTGGAATCTTATAGCTTGGTTTGTTCGGTTTACCCATTCGCCCGATTGTGACGACAACATATTTCGCCTTGATGCTTTTGCCGGACATATGCACTTCGAAATAATCCTCTTTTTTTTCAATGCCCGTTACTTCCACATGTGTCTGCAGCTCTACGGAATGGTGTGCTAAAATCTCATCAAAAAAGTCCAGTGTCGTCTCTTTCGTTCCATCTATAAAGTAGATGTTCCCATCAAGCTCGACCTTCTGCCCTTTCCACTCTACATCTACACGCTTGTTGTCTTTATAATACTTGTGTATCGTAGAGTTGTGATTTTCATCTTTTTCCAGCAAAACAATATCACGTACACCCTGTAAATAACTCTCAACTGCCGTTGCAATCCCTGCCGGACCGGCTCCGACAATGGCTAATTCATAAATATGATCCATACAATGCTCCTAATCTTGGTGAAGTCTAATTAAAAAGTTTAACATATTATCGTATAATAGTAGTATGTATTATGTCATAAAGAAAAAAACGGATACACATCCTACACAGTTCATCGGTTTTAAAGTACCTA
>VCAX01000073.1 GCA_013607665.1 Campylobacterota bacterium
GATTTTAGTGCTGAACTGTTTGAATTGAAATATAGAGTTTAAGGTTTGTTTTATTTTTCATCGGATTTACCTAGTTGGCTATGGACTTAGCCCACTCCTCCATAACTTTGTGAAGCTGTTCATTTGGTGCTTCTAAAAAGTCAATCACAAAAGAATCTTCCAATTCACTTACACCAAAACTTCTCGGGCGTGCTGCTAAGATTTTTGTATTTGGAATCTGTTTTCCAAAACAGAAAATGAGGTTTTGTGCATCTTTAATATCGGGATTGATTTCGCCATCTGCAAGATTCGCAGTATGTTCGTAATGGTTAAAAAGAGCTATATATGTTGCGATGGGATGGTTGTCAACTTTATCTTTTAGATAAGCAATAATATCGGAGACCGTTGTAAATGTCGTTTCATCTTTAGCTACTTCTAACGAGAAGACCGGATATTTATCCATAAGAATAGTTTTTTTCATAACAAGTACCTTATAATAATTTTTATAAAATTTTATCTAATAATTATTATAAGGAAATAAAATAGAAGATTTTATTTATTATTTAAACATAATAGAGCCAAGACGCACCATATTTGAGCCACACTCTATGGCAAGCTCAAAATCACCACTCATTCCCATAGAGCAGATAGTTGCATTCTCAAGCTGTTCATAGATTGCGTGTGTGGTCTCAAAGCTTTTGCGGGCTAGAGCTTTATCATCACTGTGTGCACCGATGCTCATAACGCCTTTTAAGTTGATATTTGGGCACTCTTTTTGAATTTGTTTGTATATTGCAATTGCATTTTCCGGCAATATACCGTGCTTTGATTCCTCTTTGGCAGAATTGATTTGTAAGAGACAATCGAGTCGCATCTCACGCATTGCAAGTCGTTTTTGCAGCTCATGGGCAAGCTCTAATGAATCAAGTCCTTGAAAGAGTGATGGATTTATCTCAAGAAGTTTGTTTATCTTGTTCTTCTGCAGGTTGCCGATAAAGTGCCACTCAAGTGGTAAATCTTCAAGCTCTGCTGCTTTTTTCTCTAAGTCTTGTACTCTGTTCTCTCCAAAAGCACGCTGACCAATGCGGTAAAGACGCTCTATTGCATCAGCAGTAGAGTATTTACTGACCGCTACTATTTTTACTATATGATGATCACTTACTTTAAGTCGTGCTGTTTCAACACGTCGTATTACATCATCTATATATAATTTATATTCTGTTTCTGTCATATTTTATCCTTATCCCATTAATCTGTTTATGTCATTAAAAAGTCCGAGTCCCATCAGTCCAAAAAGGATGACCCAGCCTGCAATTGTGAGATTGACGAGTATTTTCTCACTCGGCTCACGGCGAAAAATCAGCTCATAAAGGTTGAACATTATATGTCCGCCGTCAAGTGCAGGAATAGGCAGAAGATTCAGCACTCCCAAGTTGACGCTGATAAGTGCTGCAAAAAAGAGTACACTCATCCAGCCTGCATCTGTTGCATCGGATGTGAGTTTTACAATGCTGATAACACCACCCATTTCACTTGCAGACACTTCACCGAAGATGAGCTTTTTAACACCTGTAAAGATAAGTGTAGAGGCAAAAACGGTCTGCTCTGTTGCATACTCGAGCTTCTGAACAAAGTCTAGCTGCATTTTTTTCATAACACCGGCCGCAGAGATACCTATCATCTTGCGTTTTACATCTTCTCCGTACATATTTTTAGCATCTTTTAGTTCCGGTGTGAGCGTTATGAGTTTGAGATATCCTTTTCTATCCACTTCAAGTGCAATTGCACCTTTTGACTCTTTTATGAGTTCTGCCATCTCTTTCCATGTCGCTATCTTTTTGCCATTTATAGAGAGGACAGTGTCATTTGACTCCAGTCCCGCCACATAGGCAGGCGAGTCTTTGACAACTTCACCGACAACCGGTGCGAGTGCAGAAGGATTGCCCATTGCAATGGCAAAGTAGAGAAAAAATGCTAAAACAAAGTTTGCAAGCGGTCCTGCTACAAGGATGAAGATACGCTGCAGTGGTGTTTTAGCGTTATAGCTGTCAGGTGCATATATCTTTTTACTCGGGTCTGTATCATCTTGCCCTTTCATACGGACATAACCGCCTAAAGGAATCGCCGAGATACTCCACTCGGTACTAAAAGCTTTGAATGTAAAGAGTCTCTTTCCAAACCCGATGCTAAAAACCTCTACATAAACACCCATAAGGCGTGCTGCTGTAAAGTGACCAAGTTCATGGAAAAATATAAGTCCGGAGAGGACTAGAAGTGAAATCAAATAACCCATTAAATCTCATCCTTTAAAAGTGCTTTTCGAAAGCCCCAAAGATATTCAAGTCCGGAGTAAACCGTTAGAAATACGGCAAACCAAAGCAGGGCATCGCCATATGGCCAGCGCATCAGTAAAAAACCGATGGCTATCATTTGTGCTACTGTTTTGACTTTACCTGCCCAGCTTGCTTTTACACTGACACCTTCACTCACAGCTACTGTGCGAATGCCTGTAATGAAAAGCTCACGCACGATGATAATGTAAATCGCCCATGCAGAAGCTTCACTTACGACCATCAGCCCTAAAAAAGCTGCAAGTGTGAGCATTTTGTCTGCTAGCGGATCCAAAATAGCACCAAGGAGTGTCATCTGATTCCACTGTCGTGCGATATAGCCGTCAAAGAAGTCTGTAACAGAAGCGAGTACAAAGAGCAAGGAAGCGAAATAGTAGTTCCATGTAATGTCAAAGCCGTTATCTGTAAAGACTTGCGGGTTTAAAATAACCCAAAACATCAATGGTGCGAGTACAATACGCAGTGATGCTAAAAAATTTGGTAGATTTAACAAAAAGTATTCCTTAATAATGAACTTTAAATAGAATTTTGTAAAACTTTTTTTAAAGACAAATCCTCCCTTTGGTCTGAGCTTCAAAAAAAAATTTTACAAAATTCTAGCAGCGATATTATATCTTCGATATTATATCTTTTTATTGCTTATCAATGGTTGATACGCTAAGATTACTCCATGAATCAAGTTTGTCCATTATGTGAAAATCACGCAGAAAAATTTTATGAAGATACGCAGCGATACTATAGATGCTCTACATGTGAGGGTGTCTTTGTCCATAGAGATGACCTTCCTCAGGCAGATGCAGAAAAAGAGCGCTATGAACTGCATGATGATGATACCGAGGATGCAGGATACAGAAACTTTGTTGCACCAATAACCTCCAACATCTTAAAAGATTTTTCAAAAGAAGACAAAGGTCTTGACTTTGGGGCAGGGACTTCTGCCATCATCTCCACAGTGTTGCGTGAGCACAGTTATGACATCAAAGCCTATGATCCCTATTTTCATAATGAGCCACAACTGCTCACGCAGCAGTATGACTACATTGCATCGTGTGAAGTTATAGAGCATTTTTATCAGCCAAAAAAAGAGTTTACACGCTTGCGTGAGATGCTGCGTGAAGGGGGTAAGCTCTATCTTATGACGGATATTTATAATGAAAATATCGATTTTGCATCCTGGTACTATAAAAATGACCCTACGCATGTCTTTCTCTATACGGCAAAAACCTTTGAATATATTCAAAAAGCATATAATTTTACTGAAGTGACTATTGAAAAAAGATTGATAATTTTAAAATAGATAGTGCTATAATTGTATATGATAAAAAAATGGCTGAAAAAATACTTTAGTGTTGTTTTTGTATTTGCGATGCTGCTTAGCAGTATGCATCATCATGAGCTAAAACAGCATAATGATTGTCAAATCTGTACCATTCAGTCAAATCTTTCTCACGCAGACACCCCTGTAGATACACTTTATGTTAGTGATATTATACTGCAGGCACAAACGCCTGTTGCACCTTTATCAAATCTTATTGCAGCTGCTGTACAAATCAGACTGACAGCAAGAACCCCTCCTTTTATCTCTTAATAAATTTAGGGTTTTTAGAGATGCCCTTTATAAATCAAACAAACAAATCATTATTACTATTAAGAGGATACCTATGTATAAAAAATTAACATTTTTATCGCTGTTTGCTGCAATTTCATTGCTGGCAGACAGTGAACTGGATGTGCTAAAGGCACAGTTGCAAGAGCAGCAAAAATTAACACAAAAGTTGCTTGAAAAAGTAGATGCATTAGAGAAGAAAAATGCACAAAAAGAGCGTGTAGCGCTTGATACTGCTTATGCGAAAGATACATCATCAAGCTTTTCACAAAATGCTTACTTGCCTGATATTGCACTCATTTTAAATATGTCGGCAGTCGGGCGTAATGTCAAAAACAGTGACTATGAAAACTTTGCTATTCCCGGTTTTATAGATGCAGGAGATGCAAATTTACCATTTAACAAAGATCGTGGATTTAACCTCAATTATGCAGAGGTCGCAATGCACTCGGTGGTTGATCCCTATTTTGAAGCATACGCAATTTTTCATCTCCATCCAGATGAGTTCGAGATAGGTGAAGCATATGTGATAACAACGAGCCTGCCTGCAGGCCTGCGAGTAAAAGCCGGAAAATTTAAAAGTGCTTTTGGTCGCATAAATGAAAAACATCAACATTCATGGAGTTTTGACGAGCAGCCTGTTATCTATAAGGCACTTTTTGGTCCCGATGCTATCAGTGATCCGGGATTGCAAGTACAATGGGTGGCACCGACTGATACCTACATTATGGCCGGAGTTGAAGGAATGCAGGGAAGTAATAAGAGAAGTTTTGGAGATACAGAGGAGAACAATCTCTATGTAGGGTATCTCAAGTCAAGTCTTGATGTAACGGATGCACTCTCTGTTTTAGGCGGCGTGAGCTGGGCACATGGAAAAACTACGCAGGAAAAAAGCAGTGATGTCTATGGCGCTGACGTAACAGCACGATACCAGCTTGGCAGTTACAGTGCTGTGATATGGCAGAGTGAATATTTAGAGCGTAATAAAGATACGAATGCAACTGTGAATCCAACAGATAAGCAAGCAGGTTTTTACACGCAACTTGTCTATCAGCACAATAACAATTTCAGTGCTGGTGTGCGTTATGAGAAAATAACGAAAAATGAGACAGATTTAAGTGCTTATACTAATAAGAGTATTGATACAAGTGGGCTTGATAAAACAACGGTAATGCTGCAGTATAAACCATTTCCATTTTCTCGTTTGAGACTCGAATATTCTCACGACAGAACAAAAGTGATTAATGACAGAAGAAAAAATATTGACACTGTGATGATGACACTCAACATTGCAGCCGGTGCGCATGGCGCTCACGCATACTAAGGAGAAGAGAGATGAAAAAAATACTTTTAACAGTTTTACTTACAGCAAGTTCGCTTTTTGCAACACTCAATGTCGATACGACTTATGCAACATTAGGTGCGGTAGCAAAAAAAATTGGAGGTGGTAATGTCCATGTAGTGGTACTTGGAAGTTCTAAGTACGATCCGCACTTTATCGTTCCCAAGCCTTCACTGCTTGCAAAGCTGCGTCGCGCTGATCTGCTTATCATCAATGGCGGCGGGCTTGAGATTGGTTGGTTGCTGCCGCTTATTCAAAATGCTCACAATGGAAAAATCCAACCTGGAGCTGCCGGCTTTTTGGATATGAGTCACTTTATCAAAATGATAGACAAACCGGTATCGGTCTCTCGTGCATTTGGAGATATTCACGCACAGGGAAATCCACACTACGTAACTGATCCACATCAAATTCCAACTATGGCAAAGGTCATAGCAAAAAAACTGCAGCAACTCGATCCTGCTCATGCAGCGCTCTATAAAAGTAATTTAGAGAAGTTCTTACATGAGTGGCAGGCTTACTTGACAAATTTCGATGCAAAAATGGCGCAGTGTAAAACTAAAAAAGTACTGCAGTATCATGAACTCTATAACTACTTTTTAAAACGTTACAATATTACAAGCATTGGTAATATTGTAACGTTTCCGGGAATCACACCAAGCTCTAAACATACTCTAGGACTTATTAATGCTATAAAAACAAATAGTGTCAAAAAGATTCTTCAAGATGTTTATCATGAAAAAAGAACGGCAAAATTCATCGCTGCAAAAACAGGGGCGAGTGTAGTTGTTGTTCCACATGAAGTCGGTGCTGTAAAAGAGAGTGATACTTTAGAGAATTTTTACAATACGATAGCACAGAGAATATGCAAATAGTAGAACTTTTGTGGCCGGCCTTTGTGTTGGCAATTTTACTGGTCTATATCCATACTATTTTTGGTGTGGAGATTATTTGCCGCGGGGTTATCTTTACAGATTTGGCGATAGGCCAAGTCGCAGCTATTGGAATGGCTCTGAGTGTGGCATTTTTAGATGGAGCATATCAAACAGCTCTCACGCTGCTCTTTGCTGTCAGTGCTGCTGTTATCATTGCGTGGGCGACAAAAAATGTCAAAAATGTGGAAGCCTTCATTGGACTTTTGTACGCACTTGGCATCTCGTCAATTATGTTGGTGCTTGCAAAAAGTGCAGAGGGAATGGAACTTTTTTCTAAACTGAGTGCAGCGGATATTCTCTTTACTTCTGAGAGTGATGTTTATAAAGACTTGGCAATATATATTCCCATATCTTTTGTGATGTTTTTTGTCTATCCGCGAACTCAAGGTACTATAAAAGAGCTTCTCTTTTTTATAATGCTGGCTTTGACGGTAACAT
>VCAX01000074.1 GCA_013607665.1 Campylobacterota bacterium
TTTTTTTATCTCTTTTCACCTAAACACTCTCAGGATTTACAAATTTTTCTTTTCGTTTCATTTTCTCAAAAAGTTCGCTGTCATGAAAATCATGGCATACCGCTTCAGAAAAATATATAGTATCAAGTGCTATCACACCCATATTTTCATTATGAGCATCTTCTTTGAAACATTGGGCATAGCCTGTAGCTGTCTCATGAACGATGACACTGTGCAGTTGCACCTCTTTTTCCCCATTTACCGTTGATGTGAGTGCTAAAAGTCGCTCTATCATCAAAAATATAACACGAGAAAACTGTTCAGCCGAAGGAGAAACAGGCAGTTCCACCCAACGTGCTGAGTGTTTTTTCATATCTTGCAGATATTCAGGCTCATCTTGACTCCAAAGAGTAATAGCATGGTCGAAGCTCTCAACAAGATCTTTCATATTTTGCTTCATCAATCCAAAATCATAGATCATCTGTCCATTATCTAAAAAATTGGACTCAAAAAGCGGCTCTACTTTGTAGGAGTGTCCATGAAGAGAACTCCTGCATTTCACAGTTGAGCATCCACGTACAATATGGGCATTTTCAAATTTAAAAAGTTTTCGTATTATCACGTTGTTCTCCTCTTAGACACCCTTGTTGGCATCCCATATACGGATATGCAGTCTGTCACTGAAATTGTAGCCTTTCGCTTTACAAAACTCTATGAGCGGCTCCGTATTGGCCTCTACCTCTGCCTTTGTACCGCCTATAGGCATACAATAGACTTTTGTCTGCGGTGAGTGAATTACAATACTCTCTATCTCGTCTTCCAATGCTATATTGATGGAATCACGATCAATTGAGAATTTAAAAAAAGCATCTTTTGCATTGGATGCAATATTGTAAATCACATCTCCACGCAGGCGTTTTGCAAGTGGTTCTTTTGAGTTGGAAAGTTTGACAGAAAGTGCAAAAATACACTCTTTATAAACAGGGTATCTTTCAAAATCAACATCCAAAGAGCCATTGGTCTCAAAAGTTATTCTATGCCCCTCTGCTATTAAAGCTTCTAAAAACTTCACAAACTCTTCATCATTAGCATAGATGAGCGGCTCACCACCTGTGAGAACAATATCTACAGCTTCGGGCAGCTCATACAGATCCAATACACTTAGCAGCTCTCTATGTTCTTGTACCGGTATCCATGTCTGTGCAAAATGCTCTTTGTTCACGGCATACACAGTATCACACCCAAGAACACCTACCCCATCAGGTGCTCTCTCTAAACATCCAAAACCTTCACATTTCATATTGCATCCGCCAAAACGAAAAAACAAAGAGGGTGTACCTACATATCTGCCTTCGCCCTGAATGGAGTAAAAATGTTCAACAAGATAAATCATAAAGCAGTATCATCCGCCTGTTTCATAAAATGCACGCGTAGAAACCTCGTCATCTTCTCCGCCCCAGCGGTTTTTCTCAGGTTTTGTTCGCACTACCTCTTTAAGAACTGCAGCCGCAGTTTTAATATCGCCTTTTTTTACAGACTCGGCAATACTCATCGCTTCATCAAAATACAAACACGGTATCAAATGCCCCTCTGCAGTTAAACGGATACGATTACACTGTTTACAAAAATCATCTCCGTATGGCTCGATAATCCCGAACCTATACCCATCTTCAAGCCTGTAATATTTCGCAGGAGAGGCACCATCATACCCTTCTGCAGTAAAAGTATACTTTTGTCCTAAAGCTTCAAGCACCTCTTGTCCACTGAGCTTTGCAATATTTGCTTTTGCGTAGGCATTTTCCATATACTCAACAAAACGCACAGTGATATCACGCTCCCTGCAGTACTCTAAAACATCAAAAATCTCATCAGCATTCATTCCCTTCATAGGAACCATATTTGCCTTGACTTTCAACCCAACTTTGAGTGCTTCTTCCACGCCTTCAAGTACATTTTTTAAAACATCCTTCCCTGCAATAGCTTGCGCTACTTCAGGTTTTAGTGTATCGATACTTACATTGATACGCTTGAGTCCTGCATCTTTTAAACGCTGTGCTGCACCTTTGAGTAAAAAAGCATTCGTCGTCATTGCCAGATCAACATCGGGAGCATAGTCATAAATCATTTGAATGAATTTGTCTAAATCTTCGCGTAAAAGTGGTTCTCCACCTGTAATACGGATTTTCTTAACACCTTCATCAATAGCTACTTTCATAAACTCAAAAAGCTCTTCAAAGCTCAGCAAGTTCTCTTTAGGCACCCAAGAAAAAGGTTTTTCCGGCATACAGTACTGGCATCTAAAGTTACACCGCTCTGTTACAGAGACACGAATATAGTCAACTACTCTGTCATAGCTATCGATCAGCATTATAAATCCTCGTATTAAGTAATAACATTATACATAAATTTCTACAGTTGAGCAGATAATATCATGCAGTGCTTTTTTATCTTTTCTATAAAAAGGCGTTAAAAGCCCAAAAAGAATCGTTGCAGAGAATAAAAAAGCTATAAAACGAACAAAAGCACGGAAAAAGCCAATGTTCTCATATGTCGTATCATCCACTACTTTTATATCATAGGCCTTTTTCCCAGGTGTCTGTCCAAATTTAGCTAAAAGAAGCGCGTAAATCAATCCATAGAGAGCGACTCCTACCAAAGGTGCTAACTGAGAGGATTGAAAGGCATCTTTGCCACCCATTACAACATAGGCAATCAGATACAAAATAGGTGCATATATCATAAACATATCGGTAATGAGCGCTTTTATTCTATCTGGGTAAGATGCATATCTGACAGTTGTCTTTTCTTGTAGTTTTTGGAAGTTTTTTTGTCGTTTTTTAATATCTCTGAATCTCATAGAATGATTATATCGAAGCTATGCTTTAAGAAGGGTAATGAAAGGAAGTCTCCATACCAAAGGCATGGAGACGAAAAGAGGAAGAAAGCTTAGTGTAGATCTCTCCACACTTCTTTTTTCCAAAGAATTGCGAAGAGTGCAAAGATAATGATATAGATCATTACATTTTTTCCAACTTCTTCACGCATATGACGTTTAGAGTCACCAACATCTTCTAAATGCTCGATGATTTTCTCAGCACTCTCAGCATTAACACCAACACGTGGCATTGCGGTACCTTTAAAGTAGTTCTGAGGATTTTCAACGAATGTTTTAATATAGTGCTCACTACGTGAACGGATATACATACTTAAATCTGGTGGTAATGCACCCATTTTATATTTTATAAGTGCATCTTGATAATCAAGAAGTTTCGTTTCAAATGCCAACTCATCTTGTTTATGTTTGAAAGTTGGTTTTTCACCAATTTGCGTCCATGCTGGATGTGCTTCACCATCTTTTACATATGGATAGTGAATTGCGTGACAACGACCACAAGCAGTTTCAAATGCCATAGCAGGAGTCAACTCTTCAGCTTTTGGAGCGATTGATTGTAAATATGCAACCATATCAGCAACTTCTTGATCTAAATCTCCACCCGCACCATAGAATGATGTCATTGGATACATTTGACCTTTGTTTGCATCAAATATATGCTCAATCATTAAAGCATGTACTGGGTTTTTGATTAAAGCCGCTAAGAATTTAGGATCAAAAACAGCACCTGCATTTGATAAATCCGGTGGATTTATACCGTAAGACTGTGATGCAGTTACTGGATCCATTGGAGCCGGCATACCTTCAACTTCAATACCGTGACAACCGGCACAAGCACCAGCGCCCATTACTAACTCTTTACCACGAGCAGCATCACCTTTTTTCGTTAATGCCGGAAGGTCTTTATATGCAAAACCTTCACTCTCTATATGCTTATGCATTTGAGAGTGCGCAAAAGGTTCAACTAAATAGTACGTTAAAAGAGTAAAAACAGTTACAACCGCTAATATAAATAATTCTTTCACTTTTTACTCCTTAAACTTTTTTTTCAAATTTAGTGATGAATGGAAGTGCTATCCATAGACCAATAAATGTTAGTACTGCATAAAGACCGATCGTACTGAAGAGACCTTCAGGTGGAACTTTACCCATAGCAGTAAGAATGATCATATCAATCAACATTGCCCAGAACCAGAATTTAAACAGACCGCGACGTGATGCAGGCACTGCATTTGGCGACTTGTCCAAAAATGGAAGTGCGAAGAAAATAACCTGTGCAAATGCAAATGCAATCAGACCAACATCAGTTGAGAATGGACGTAAAATCTCATAAGACCATAAGAAGTACCACTCAGGATAGATGTGTGCTGGAGTCTTAAGACCATTTGCAGGGTCAAAGTTAACCGGATCCATTGCAAAATCATAATAATAGAAAACAAGATAGAAGAAGAAAATCAAGTAGATTCCAACAACCATCATATCTTTTGACATAAAGTCATTCACAAATGCAATAACTTTAGAGTTTGCTTTGTCACCAGCTTTATATTTTGCAGCTTCTGCTTCAAAATCGATCTCTTCACCATCTTGGTTGTTTACGTGTGGAATACGAAGTGCACCAAAGTGTAAACCGATAAGTCCTAAAATCGCTAAAGGAATAAGCAGTACATGAAGCATAAAGAAACGATTCAAGAATGCTTGCGCAGGAACATAATCCCCACGAATCCACTCAACTAAACCATCTGCATGCAAGCTACCACCAGCAAAAAAGTTTGTAATAACCATACCAGCCCAGTAAGACATTTGTCCCCATGGAAGCATATACCCAGAAAAAGCCTCAGCTGAGAATGCAACGAAAAGAAGCATACCTGAGATCCAGATCATCTCACGGCCCTTTTTATATGAACCATAGTAGATACCTGTAAACATGTGAATGTAGATGATCAAGAAAACCACTGATGCAGCCACACCATGAACATGTCTCCATAACCAACCATAGCCAACTTCTTGCATAATAGTATAGTTTACACTGTCAAATGCCAAGTCAACATTTGGCTGATAATACATCAATAAAAAGATTCCCGAAATCAACAAAAGACCAAATGTGATTGCAAGAACCATACCCATTGCCCATAAGAAGTTAATATTCTTTGGAATCCAATACTCTGTTGCCATAACACGGCGAACAGTATCAATACCTAAACGTTGGTTTAACCAATCATGAAGGCTTGTAGCTTTTGTAAAATGTGCCATTTATCTTCCTTTCGCCTATGCTCTTAGTGTTATGCCGTTTTCAAGCATCTTTTTATATTCAGGTCCTTCTTCACCTAAAACCAACTTGTTTCCATCAATTTTAAACGGAGGAATATCAAGACCGCGTGGTGGTGGAGCTTTTGTCACTTCTCCTGTAAAATCATACATACCACCATGGCATGCACATAAGAAACTCTTCTCATCTGGATCATATCCTGGAATACATCCAAGGTGCGTACAAAGCCCAAGACAAACCATAAAATAGTCATTTCCTATTTTAATAAGTCTATCCATATCTTTAGGATTGCTTTCCGCTTTTTTAACCATTTCTGCAGTTTGCTTCAAAACAAAGATAGGTTCCCCTCTCCATTTTTCTGTAACAAGCTCATTGTCTTTATATGCTGACATATCAAGCGTAGTGAATCCAGCTGCTTTTACACTTGGTAAAGGATCCCAAGATCTCTTCATCGCGTATAAGGAAGCCACTGCACCAACACCTGCTACGGTACCAAATGCTTTACCCATAAAACCCCTACGGCTACTATTTTTCATGTTCACTCACTTATTGTGAAATTTTTTATTCTAAAGTCTTATTATATACCAAATAAGTTTTAATTATTTATAAATTTAAGCTATCTTTTATAAAATGGGCAATTTTGTTACTATTTTGTTCAATTTTTTCATATTTTCTGTCATTAATTGTTGCAATTATCTCAGATAAGTGATTTTTATCGTAGTTATTCACTATTGGTATATTTAATTTTTCAAAAAGAGGTATAAATTCTCGTGTATAATCTTCTCTTTGGAAATAGATTGGTTTTGCACCTGTTGCAAGTGAGTCTAGTACAGCTTGAGGTGATGCTGTAAGGAGCACTTTCGTAGATTTTATCATCGTCTTATACTCTTCAAACTCAAAATAGTTGGTAAACTTCTTTTTTAACATATCTTCATAATCTAGAAAATAATAAAATCCTAGCTGAAGATTTGGTTTTAGATCTTCAATGAAGTCAAAATGCTTCTCCAAATCTTTCTCATAATCATCATCACCAAAAAAGTATGTCAGCTCCACACTCTTCTCAAACTCTCCAAAAAAACACTCATCTATCGCGACACAGTTACATATTCCCTCGCCTTGCAAATAGGGAGAAATCAAAAACTCTTTCGGGGCTTTCGTGTCATTTTTATCGTCACTGATACGAATAAATGCAGAGAAATAGTCTCGCATATCTTCAAGCATCAAAGGATTGGCCTCATCAGAATCAAAGATAATTTTATCACCATTATGTGATATCTGAGGAATATTACGAACAACATCAATTCCAACACTCTTCTCAATACCAAAATCACGTGCAACTTGTGCTATTCTATAATCACTCGTTAAGAGTGTAATATCTTCATCTTGCAAAGTATTTAAAATAGCAGCAGCCCGACGAAATCTATCTAACCCTATTCTGTGCCCCGTATGGACATAATAAAATGTTCTCATTGTTTTTTCGTTGCCAT
>VCAX01000075.1 GCA_013607665.1 Campylobacterota bacterium
TGCATATTTTGTTTTGAGTTCTTGGAAGATTTCTTTATGCGACTTTGAACTCAAAGGAGAGTTGAATCCTGCTTCAACTTGAGAGCTTAAATGAGATAAATCATCAAGCTTAGATGATTGTTGTTGAGCGTTTATAAAACTTTTTTCTATAAACTCAAAAAACTTCTCTTTGTTGCTATGAAATTCATTTAAAAAAATCTCTTCAACTTTCTTGTTCTCGATTTTTAAAGTAAGCATAAGACTCTCCTTTTTGATTATTAAGTATTATAACACATATTTAGATTATTAAAAAATTTTGCTCGATCCCATGCTCCAGCGTGGGAGTGTATATTTATGCTTACTTGTTTTACTGTATGCGTTCCCATCGGGGACGATGGGAACGAGAAAAGATTCTAAATATATCATCACGCAACCTTTCTAAAAATTACTAAGCATTATATCCTGTTTTTTTATGAAAGTTGTTGTGCTGCGTGAGGTGTTTGAGAAAGATTAGAGAAATATCTCTATCGCGCGTTCTAAATCCTCTTTTGTGTCGATTCCAAATCCGGTACTTGCCACTTTTACCATAGCAATCTTCTTTTGATGATAGATCGCGCGCAGTTGTTCAAGTTTTTCAATATCTTCAATCGGTGCATCATTAAGGGAACAGAACTCTTTGAGACTTTTTTTGGAAAATCCATAGATGCCGATATGCCCAAAGTAGACAGCTTCGCCGCTTTGATCGTGCGGAATCTTTGCCCGTGAGAAGTAGAAGGCATTGCCGGCTACGTCAAGAACGACCTTTACAAGATTTGGGTCTTGTGCCGCTTCGGCATTGATAGAGTTGTAGCAACTCCCCATGATAAAATCAGCATTTTCATTTTGAAGCTCACGCAGCTTGTTTAGCAAAGACTCTACAACATCAGGCTCGATAAAGGGCTCATCCGCTTGCACATTGATGATGAGTTCATTATCATCAAGCCTTAAAATTGTGGCACATTCGTGGATCCTGTCTGTTCCGCTTTTATGTGTCGTTGAGGTCAGCATCGCTTTGACGCCATGTGCTTTACATACTTCTATGATCTTTTCATCATCAGCAGCTACAACGACATCATCAAGATGGGAAACTCTTTTTGCGGTACGCACGACCATTGGCAGACCACCAATGTCAGCTAAAACTTTTTGTGGAAATCTGGTCGAAGCCAAACGGGCAGGAATAATTATCATTTAAAGCCTTTAAGATATAATTACGCAATTATATCAAAGGCTTTATCAAAATATGCTTCTTTATCAGCCCGAATCCGGATATTGTTACAATAGCGATTCTATATTTTTATATGACTTTATCAACAGTTTTTCCCCAAAAGGCAGAGTGCTTGATGTCGGTGCAGGTTGTGGTGTCGTAGGACTTTTAGTTGCGCGTGATAATGAAAAAGTGACACTTGAAGCTGTTGAAAAGCAGGATGTTTTGGCTGCTTATGCAAAGAAAAATGCAGAGGCAAACTCTCTTGATTACAAATTGTATAAAGCAGATTTTTTGGCCTTTGAGAGTGAACAAAAGTATGACTATATCATCTCAAATCCACCTTTTTATCCTGATGGGGTGCAAAAATCAAAAGATACAATGCTCACACATGCACGATATAACTCATCATTACCGATGGATGCTTTTTTTAAAAAGGTTTCACAGCTTTTAAAACCGCATTCACATTTTATCTTCTGCTATGATGCAACGCAGTTTGGTCTTATCTCTGCGGCATTAGATAGAGTAAAAATGCGTCTTGTGGATGTACGTTTTGTGCATCCAAAGCTAGAGAGAACTGCTTCGTTGGTCATGATACATGCAAGAAACGGTTCTAAAGCAATGGTAAAAGTACATCCGCCTTTGATTCATTTTGATGGTAATGAACTCACGCAAGAGGTACAAAAGATTTATGCAAAAGCTAAAACAGAGAGTGTCAAATGTCAATTATAAAAAAAGAGGGCTATCCTTATGCATTTAACAGTGATGCCTGTGCAACTTGTCAAGGACGCTGTTGTACGGGAGAGAGCGGCTATATTTATGTAACAAAAGCTGAGATATTTGCTATAGCTGAGCTTTTAAATATGGATGTTAATGAATTTGGAGTAAAATATCTCTTCAAAAATGGGTACAAATATTCACTCAAAGAAAACAAAATCGAAGACTCTTATGAGTGTGTCTTTTATGACAGAGAGTCCAATGGATGTAAAATATATATGGCACGACCAAATCAATGTAAAACTTTTCCTTTTTGGGATTACTTCAAAACACATGTGGATGAGTTAAAAGAAGAGTGCCCAGGGATTATTGATGCTTAGATTTTTCCTTCTATCACTATTATTGCTCTTGAGTGCATGTTCACAAAGGAGTGTCAAACCGAACGAGAAAGCTTTTGCAGCAGAAGATACATACATAGTGTTTGCCTTGCGTGCAGAGCAGGTCGGTGATTATAAAGCTGCAGCAAGACTCTTTGGAGAGCTCAATGACAAGTCATCGAAAAAAGAGTACCTCTACAGATATCTCAAAGACAAGATCATCTTAAAAGAGTATGATGATGTGATTAAAACGGTCGATGATTTTACCGAAGGTTCATTGGAGGATCCTGAACTTGTACGTCTGAAGATCGTAGCCCTGATGGAGTCTAACAGACTGCAAGAGGCAAAGAAGGTCTCCATTGCACTTGCGCGTTTTACGCATAAACCAAAAGACTATCTCTTAGTGAGTGATGTTTACACGAAAAGTAAAGATTATGATCAGGCGCTGAAGTATCTTGAAGGTGCTTACATGAAAGAGTACAATGAAAAGATACTCGACAAAATGGCCATTATTCTTTATGTTAATCTACACCGTAAAAAAGATGCCATTGCAGAGCTGGAGTCTCACGCAAGGATTCACGGCTGTTCGGATCTGATCTGTACTCGTCTTGTGAGTTTCTATAGTCATGACAACAACATTGACGGACTGCTCTCTGTTTATAAAAGACTCTATGCAAAGAATAAAAGTGAAGATGTAGCGCAAAAGATCATTCAAATCTACTCTTACAAGCGTGAGTATGTAAAACTTATCGACTTTTTAGAAGAAAATCATATTGACGATGGGTTGCTGCTGCAGCTGTATGTGTCGGGAAAAAATTATGCAAAAGCAAGCAAATTGGCATTTAAGCTCTACAAAGAGAGTTCTGATGTAGCGTATCTTGGACAAAGTGCTATCTATAAATATGAAAGTTATCAGCCAAAAGTTCCTAAAAAAGTACTTTACAATGTAGTAGCAAACCTTGAAAATGTTGTAAAAAAGAACAAAGACCCACTTTATATGAATTACCTTGGTTATATTCTCATAGACCATGAGATGAATGTGAAAAAAGGTATGAAGTATATTAGAGAAGTGCTGAAAATTCAGCCAAACTCAGCATACTATTTAGATTCACTAGCGTGGGGATATTATAAGCTCGGGCAGTGTCAAAAAGCGAAAAAGATCATGCTCAGAGTCATCAAACTCGAAGGCGGAGATGTTCCTGAAGTAAGAGAGCATCTGAAAAAAATCAACAGATGTATTCAAAAACACAAAAGGGTAAAAAAGAAAAAATGATTTTAGATGATATTATAAAAAAGACAAAAGAAGATCTTGTACAACGTGAAAAAGAGTTCTCGCTAGATTGGCTTGGGCGTTCTCTGGCTTTTAATGCTCGACAGCCGCGTGATGTCATTCCTTATCTCAAAGCAACAGAGGAAGATCCGTACAGAATTATCTCCGAAGTGAAAAAAGCTTCTCCTTCTAAAGGAGTGATTCGTGAAGATTTCGATCCTTTGGCTATTGCACAGGCATACGAAAGAGGGGGTGCAAGTGCTATTTCTGTGCTCACTGAACCGCACTTTTTTCAAGGTGATTTGGAGTATCTTGCAGGAATAAGACGTTATGTAAGCATTCCACTTTTAAGAAAAGATTTTATCATCTCAAAGTATCAAGTTTTAGAGGCTTTGGTCTTTGGTGCTGATTTTATTTTACTCATTGCTGCGGCACTTTCGAAAAAAGATCTTAAAGATCTGCTTAACTATGCACGTCATTTAGGCTTGGAAGTACTTGTTGAGGTACATGACAAAGCCGATCTTGTCAAAGCGATCTATGCAGGTGCGGACATCATTGGTATAAACCATAGAAATCTACAAACTTTTGAGATGGATATGGAACTTTCGTATAAATTGATTCCTCTTATTCCAAATGGAAAAATCATTGTTGCAGAGAGCGGCATTTATGAGCATGGACAGTTGGAAGATTTAAGTCGTGCCGGTGTGGATGCTTTTTTGGTGGGTGAATCTTTGATGCGTCAAGAAGATGAAGAAGCAGCACTCAAAAAATTAAAATATGGAGAAGTATAATGAAAAAGGTATTGGTATTGACAGTTGTGCTCCTTACGCTCATCTTTAGCGGATGTACACAAGAGACACAGAATAAGATTGGACGGGGTATTCAAAATTGGACAGGGACAAATGGTGTTTTAGACATTTACATGGGTGGTAAACTTGTGCAGCGATTCATTAAAATCGATAAATTGACAACTGCTACGGCAACAGATGGTACAACATCGAGAAATTATCGTTATGGTTACGGCTATCTTGATACAAATTTTAACTTTAAAAAAGATGCAGGAGAGAAAAAGCTCTACTTTGAAGTGAGTAACGACTCTACACCTTATATCTTTTATGAAAACCCAGAGAACTAAGACGTGAATGTTATAGAGCTTTTTAAAAAACTTGTCTCTACAAAAAGTGAAACGCCTGATGATGGTGGCTTGTTGGATTTTATTGCAGCGCATTTGAGCGATTTTGAGGCAGTACGGATAGATCGAAACGGTGTTAAAAATCTTTTTTTATATAAAAAGTTTTCAGAGGGTGAGCATCTCTGTTTTGCAGGGCATGTCGATGTCGTACCTGCTGGAGAAGGTTGGGATACACCGCCTTATGAAGCAGTGGAGAAAGAGGGCTACATTTACGGACGCGGTACACAGGATATGAAAAGCGGTGTTGCCGCTTTTGTGCAGGCTGTCAAAGAGGCACGCGATTTTAAGGGTACACTCTCACTGCTGCTCACATCGGATGAAGAGGGCGAAGCAACAGATGGAACGATAAAGGTACTTGAATACCTTAAAGAAAAAGAGATGCTGCCTGATGTTTGTGTGGTTGCTGAACCTACCTGTGAAGAGATTTTTGGTGATGCTATCAAAGTAGGGCGTCGTGGTAGTATCAATAGCTATTTAACACTTAAAGGAAAGCAGGGACATGCCGCTTACCCTGAAAAAGCCATCAACCCGATTCATCAGATCGCAAAGCCGCTTGCCGAGATGGCAGGTGTTGACCTTGACAACGGCGATGAGCATTTCGCACCTTCAAAGTTCGTTGTAACAGATATCCGCTCTGGCATGCAGGTGACCAATGTAACACCCAATGAGCTTAATATGATGTTCAATGTTCGTAATAACACAAAAACTACACAAAAAGAGATTACAATGTTTGTTGCAAAACATATGGATGGTTTGGATTATGAACTGCGTCTCACGCAAGGCTCTTATCCGTTTAAGACCGACAGTGATACGAAACTTGTTCGCATGATAGATACTGCCATTGAGAGCGTAACAGGAGTCTCACCAAAACATTCTACAGCCGGAGGAACGAGTGATGCCCGATTCATCTCGGCCTTTGGAGTTGATGTGATTGAGTTTGGTGTGAAAAACGATACGATTCATTCCATTAACGAGCGAACAACAAAAAAAGAGGTAGAAGATTTATACAGAGTCTTTAAAACGTTGATTGAGATCTGGGAGAAGTAATGAGATATATAGTAACAATGATACTGTTAGCCGTAACACTAATGGCAACTGAGATAAAGTGGTTGGATAATTACAATACAGCAATGCAAAAAGCAAAGCAAGAGAACAAACTTATTTATATCTTTATATCATCATCTACATGTGGCTGGTGTGATAAGTTTGAGAAGACAACGCTGCAAGATGAGAATGTCAAAAAGAGATTACAAAGAGAGTTTGTTTCCGTTCATCTTGTGCGTGAATTTGATGATGTACCGCAAAAATTTGCTACTTCCCCTGTACCTAGACACTACTTTACTGATAGTAAAGGAGAGATTTTATATAACTCTTTAGGATACAGAAAAGTAGATACTTTTGAGTCGTTTATGGGGAATGCCCAAGAAAAATTCAAACAAAACAAGGAGAACAAATGAAATTTGTACAAACCCAAAAAGCCCCTTCAGCCATAGGGCTATACTCACAAGCGACAGTAGTCAATGGCATGGTCTATACTTCAGGACAGATAGCACTCCTTCCAAATGGAAGTGATGAACTTTTGAGTGCAGATGTTGCAATACAGGCAAAACAGGTTTTAACGAATCTGCGTGAAGTCTTGGAAGCAGCAGGTTCTTCTTTAGACAATGTAATAAAAACGACTATTTTTATTGCAGATATGGATGATTTTGTAACAATTAACGAAATTTATGAAAGTTTTTTTAAAGATCATAAGCCGGCTCGTTCAACTGTAGCTGTAAAAACTCTCCCTAAAAATGCTCTTGTAGAGATCGATGC
>VCAX01000076.1 GCA_013607665.1 Campylobacterota bacterium
CTTTACTCTTTTCATTACAGCTAAAAGCTACAGATACATTTAACAGTGAAGCAAGCCATTTCGTTGGCGGTGCAGTTCTTGCGGGCATCAGTACTGCTGTCGTCGATCAATTTCAGGACTACAAACAAAATCGTGCAATTATCGGTTTTGGTGTAAGTACATTATATGGTTTGGTAGATCAAAGTATACAATATGCAGAAAATGGTGGAGCAGGCGGTCAGTTGTTGGACTTTGCAGCTCATACACTCGGAGCAGCTTGTGGTGTATGGATAACGGACAAATACATTTTAGCACCAGTTATAAAAAAATCCCATAGAGAAGGTAAGTATCTTGGTTTAGCTCTTGGTTATACCTTTTAATCCTTCGCCCATTCAACCAATAAATACAATTTTCACCTAACTATGCAGCCATTACTTTCAAAACTGTAGCATAAAAATTGAGCAGGAGTTTTAAAGTCCAGAGATTTTCTCGGTCTGTTGTTGAGTCCGTCTTGAATGAATCTAATCTGCTTTCTTTTAACCTGTGTAAAATCAGTCTGTTTTGGTAAGGCTGAATGGATTGAGTTTGAAGTGACAGAAACTTATGCGATGAATGATCCCTAGTTTGCTATTGTACTCCTCAAAAAAATTGTCAACCTTGGTTTCACTTTGTTATTAGATGATTTTGGGACAGGTTCTTCTTTATCTTATCTAAAAAAACTCCCTGTTAACAAACTTAAAATAGATAAATCTTTTGTTGATGATATATCACAAGATGAAGCTATTGTAAAAGCTGTTATACTTTTATCGCTTAAAGTATGAAGCTAGAAGTACTTGCCGAAGGTATAGAAACACAAAAACAGCAAGAGTTTCTATTGAAACATAATTGTAACCTTTCTCAAGGTTATCTGGACTCTAAGCCTATACCAAAAAAAAGTTTGAGAGCTTTTTATTATCTACTTCTAAAAGAACTTAACTTTTTTTCTTTTTCTCTTAGCGTTTTGTACTGGAATGAAAAATTCTAGGTTATCAAGTTTCTTTCGTGTTATTTTCGATTCCAAAATAAGTTTTGTAAGTCTTTCTTTGCTTTGTGAATCAAAGAGAAGGTCAATATCCTCTTGCGTGAGAGGGCGTTTGTCTAGCGTGTTTATTATCTCTTCTTCGCTGTAATTTTTTTGATTTGCTTCGGCATGTTGGCGTGAGACTATATGGATTGGCAGAGAACTATCAAAGAGATGTGAGAGCGCATGCAGTTCTTTATAGCTGATTCCCGTTACAGGGTAGGCAGGAGGTCTATCGATGGTGCCGAGATCAACTCTTGCAGCATTGATTGTAAGCAGTACTTCATTTAGCTTTGTAACTTCTTCTTTGGTATCATTTAAACCATGAACAAACAAAATCTCTATGAAAAGTTTGCCTTTATACTCTTTGGAAAAACTTTGCGTCTTTTTGACTATCTCTTCAATATGAATCGCTTTGTGCGGTCTGTCTATCTTTTTAGAAATATCAGGGCTTACTGCATCTAATGAGAGTTTTACCTGATCGAGCTTCAGGAGTGAGTTGTAGACTTTTTCATCGATTAGAGTTGCAGAGTTTGTCAGTATGAGCGTTTGTGTCTCTTTTTTTATTTTGTTGATTTCCTCTATAAGTGTATCAAGGTAAGGGTAGAGTGTTGGTTCACCGTTAGCTGTCAGAGTTATGACATCTATTGTATCATGAAGGTGTGTTTTTAATTCAGTGATGATTCTCTCAACTGGGACTACTTCTGTTTGCTCATTTACCGTTGCAGATGGAGCGAGTTCGCAGTAAAGGCAGTCAAAGTTACACTGTTTATGAGAAGGGGAGAGGTCTATGCCAAGACTCACGCCAAAACGGCGGGAGTTGATTGGACCAAAGATTATACTATTTTTTTCCACTGACTCTATGGCATTCGTTGATGAAGTGTTTTGCATTTGCAACCGGCACATCCGGTAAAATTCCGTGTCCTAGATTAAAAATGTGGCGTTTACCCTGCATAATGTTTTGAATTGCTTCTACACACTCTGTTGTTGCTTCTTTAGAGTAAAGACGGCATGGCTCCATATTGCCTTGGAGGACATATTTGTCACCAAGTTTCTCTTTTGCGAATGCCATAGGAGTTGACCAGTCCACTCCAAAAACATCGAAATTTCCATAGACTTTGTCTAAAAATGCAGGAATGCCTTTAGGGAACATAATGATCGGAATATGAGGATATTTCTCTTTAAGATACTCTGCGATTTCTACCATATATTGCCAAGAGAATTCATCGTATTTTCCTGGTTCGATCGCTGCTGCCCATGAGTCAAATATCTGTACGACATCGATGCCCGCTTGTATTTGCTTTTCCATATAGAGTTTTACGACATCTGTTACTTTTCTCAGGATTTTATGTAGAAGCTCAGGATTTGAGTACATCATTTTCTTACATATATTGTATGTTTTTGTACCTTGTCCCTCTATCATATAGGTTGCAAGTGTCCATGGTGCACCTGTAAAACCTATGAGTGCTTTGTCATCTGCAAGGCGTTCTTTAATGAGTTTGATTGTGTCATAAACATATGTAAGTTTGTTTGCCGCTTCTTCTTCACCAATAAGTCTGTTAAGGTCTGCTTCATCTTTGATAGGATCAGAGAACTTAGGCCCTTCTCCTTTTACAAAAGAGAGATCCATTCCCATTTCATCAGGAATGACTAAAATGTCACTAAAGAGTATAGCAGCATCAACACCAATGATATCAACAGGTTGGAGTGTTACTTCACAGGCCATCTCTGGATTATGACATAAGTTTAAAAAGTCGCCGGCTTTTGCACGTACAGCCATATATTCTGGTAAATAACGTCCTGCCTGTCTCATCATCCATACAGGAGTGTATGGTGTTTCTTTTCCAAAACATGCATCTACAAATATTTTACTCATTTTTTTTCCTAATAATAAATTTTAGTGTTTGTGTCCAACTTTACTTAAAAAGTATAAACCAACAGAAACAGCTGTAATAGAGAGGGCAAGATAGAGCAACTCTAACGGAGTTGTATAGCTTGCAAGACCTACTTTTTTGAAAAATCCAACGACAAGAACCATGACAATTACTTTTGATATTTTGTCTTTGAGCTGATCGAGAGAGTGAATAGAAAGGATCTTGCTTTCTCTCTCTTCATCTTCTCGTGCCACATCGATGTCTGAAATGAAAAGTTCATAGAGACCAAATGCAAACAGTAGCATAACTACGCCAATGAGGTAGAGATCAACCGCACCGATGACACCCCCTACAACAAGTTCATGAAAATGCTCAGGATGGTGATGATTGACATAAGTGTTGATAACAAGCTTCGCAGTGTCATATATATCAAATGAGGCTACAATGAAAAGAACAATTGCGCCAACCAGACCAAAAACTACGGCCATAATGACCATAAAACGTGATCCCCAGAGACCGCCTTCAAACATTTTCTCAAACATTTTTATCCTTCCATCTCAACCCATTTTTGGGCGATTCTAACTGCATTTGTAGCAGCACCGACACGTAGATTGTCAGCGACTACAAACATATGCAGCATATTGTTTGCATAAACATCTTCACGGATTCTTCCGACAAAAGTTTCATTTTGATCGACACAATCTTTTGGCATAGGATAGAGTTCTTTCTCAGGGTCATCTACGACAATAATGTTAGGTGCTTTTCGTAAAAGCTCTTTTGCTTCATTAGCACTGACTTCTGAATCAAAAGTCATCGTTACTGCCTCTGAGTGTCCTCTAAGGACAGGAACACGGACACACGTAGCACTAAGAGGAATCTCTTTGTGCATGATCTTCGTTGTCTCATTGACCATTTTCATCTCTTCTTTTGTGTAACCATTCTCCATAAACTTATCGATCTGTGGAATGACATTGAGTGCAATCTGCTGATTGAAAGCTTTAATCTCTGCTTCATCAAGCTTAAATGCAAAAAATGCCTGTATCTGATTGACGAGTTCTTCCATCGCAGATTTTCCGGCACCGCTTGTTGCCTGATACGTTGCAACATCGACACGAACCAAATCATAGGCATCATCAAGCGGCTTGAGTGCCTGCACCATTTGAATGGTAGAGCAGTTAGGATTTGCGATAATTCCAGTCTCACGCCATTTGGCAATATCTTCTGGATTGACTTCAGGAACTACCAAAGGAACATTTTCCTGCATTCTGAAATGACTAGTATTGTCAATGACAACAGCACCGGCTTTTACAGCCGCAGGTGCGAACTCTGCACTCACGCTGCCACCTGCAGAAAAGATCGCTATCTCTACTGCTTCTTGTTCAAATATCTCATTTGTAAGTTCTTGAATCGTCAATTCTTCACCGTTAAACTTTATTTTCGTTCCGGCACTTCTAGCACTCGCTAATGGCACGAGTTTGGCAAGTGGAAAATCTATCTCTTCAAGGATGCGAAGTACCTCTTCTCCAACTGCTCCGTTTGCTCCGACAACTGCTACATTATATTTTTTCAAAATTTCTCCTCTAATTATTTTCTAATGTCCAAAAAGAGTTCATCTTTTTGTATTTCATTACCTTCGCTGAGTATTACAGCTCGCTCCACAACAGAGATAAGCTCGCGAATGTTTCCAGGCCAACTGTATTCCTGTAGTTCATTTTGTGCCTCTTTTGAAAAGTTTTTCGGCTCAAAATCATATTTTTTACAATTCTCTTCACAAACTGCCTGTGCAATTTGGAGTATCTCATCACGTCGCTCACGCAAGGGTGGAATATTGAGAGGGATTGTGTTGAGTCTGTAGTAAAGATCTTCACGAAACTCTCCGTTAGCTATCTTTTTGTGTAAATCAGCATTGGTCGCTGAAATAATGCGGATGTCTATCTTGACCGATTTTGAAGAACCAAGACGACGTACTTCTTTTTCTTGGAGTGCCCGAAGCAGTTTTGCTTGAACACCATAAGGCATTTCACCTATTTCATCTAAAAAGAGCGTTCCGCCATTAGCAAGCTCAAACTGTCCTGCTTTTGCTTCTGTCGCATCGGTAAAAGCGCCTTTTTCAAAGCCAAACAATTCACTTTCTATGAGATTATCTGGAAGTGCAGCCATGTTAATGGCAACAAAAGGTTTCTTCGCACATGGAGAATTTTTATGAATGTAAGAGGCAAATACCTCTTTACCAACGCCACTCTCTCCAAGCAATAAAATACTTGCATCTGTTTTACTTGCTTTGTGAGCTATTGAAAGTGCTTTTTGCAATGCTTGTGATGAGCCTAAAAAATCTTGTGAACTTTTTTTCGTTGTTTTGGCTTTAGTTTTTTTGACTTTTTGCACTTGCTCTTCACGTTTTATTGCCTCAACAAGTGTATTAATATCAAAAGGTTTGAGTAAAAAATCTTTCACGCCAAGTTGAATCGACTCAATTGCACGAGAAAGTGTTGCATTGCCGGTCATTATGATGACTTCAAAACGCCCGTTAAGCTCCTTGACAAACTCTATGCCATCCATTCCTGGCATATTGATATCTGTAATGACAAGATCAAAACTTTCATCAAGTCCTTTAAGTGCATCTTTTGCATTTTTAAATGTTTTTACCTCAAACTCTTTATAATCGCTCATAGCTATCTCAAGAGATTTACGCATATTGATATCGTCTTCGACTATGGCAATTTTCACAAAAAGTCCTGTTTATACACTTATTTTAAAGGTGCAATTCTAACAGAATTATCATTAAAATCGACTTTGAAGCATGTTGTCTTGAGTGTAAGGATAGTTGAGGAGTGATTCACGCTATTGTTTGTGACTTCCTTATGTGCTATGTTGAGCCCGATTTTATATAAAAAATTTGTAAACTCTTCTTTGTTTTTCAAAAGAATTTTTTTAAGGTCATTAGCGTTATGTGGGTCTAAAGTAAGCATAGCATACGGTTTTCCATGGCATTTTTTCATTGCTCTTGAAACATAGAGTGTTTCATTATATATCGTGGCATCTTTGACAGTGTATCTGTAGGAAATAAGGTATTCATCTGCAGTAAGTGCAGATGAAAGGAGTAAAAAAAGAGTTATTACTGTGGAAATTGAGAACGTGAAAGAGTGATTTCCATCTCGACTTCGCATAATCCCTCTTTGAAAGTTGTTTCAACAATGTTTGCATTTCTTACCATTGCTTGTACGGATATTCTGACAGTCGAACGTTTAACCATCATGTTTTTAACAAGGTCTTGTCCATCAATACGAACACCTTTTACCTTTTCAGCAATAAGTCTGTATGCATCAGCAACAGCGGCACGTTTTGCAAGCGCATATGCCTGTGCAGGTGAAGATGTGTTTACAGGTGCGACACCTTGTCCTACAACACTGATGAGTAAATTCTGCTTTGCATCCAGAACGTCATCATTTTTAGCAACAGGCTTCTTCTCTTGCTCTTTCGGTTTTGCAATTTCTATTGGCTTTGAAATTTCAACAGGGTTGATCACTTCAACCTTTTGTACCTCTGCGGGTTTTGTACAACTTCCCGTTGGGCATACCACTGTGATGTTTGAAGGTGTTGGGGCTACCTGAATTGGTTTAGCAT
>VCAX01000077.1 GCA_013607665.1 Campylobacterota bacterium
ATAGGTGACTAATTTTCCTTAACCTAATTTTTACGATTAAAAAAATCGAGTTGAAATATATTTGACATCTTTTATCTGATCTTGGCTGACCATCATTAGGGACATATATCGACCATTCGTATTTGGCAATTCTATCGTCAGTGGTGACTTGGAGAGATCAAATACCCCAAAAGAGTAGATGGTATCTCTGTTTCCACTCACTGTTACCTGATTGTGCACATCATATGGTTTTCTGCTATGCAAAAATTTACCAAAGGCATTGTAGTTTTTGATATAGCCTTTAAACTGCTCATCTGTCTCTGCACGCACATAGTTAAACGCATCAACTGTTGGTGCCTGATGATCCCATGTCGGTGCATAATACTCTTTGCGGCATTTTTGGGCTCCCATAGCAGCAGTTGTCAAAACTGCACCAAGCAGTAGTGTTGTTGTAATTTTTGAAATGCTTGTTTTCATTTGTTTTTCCTTGAAAGTAGTTTCCGAGTAAGACTATTCTATCTAAAGAAGAGTGATATTCATATCAGAAAATCGAAAATCAAAGAAAAAAGGCTTCTTATAAGTGACACAAAAGTGACAGAAATTATTATTGCCCCTTAACGCAATTTGCATTAAACTGCTGCTATCACTTTAGGAGTTAGCAAATGGTTGAGTACATTCTAAAACGCGATGGCACTTACAAGCAGTTTCTTTCATATAAGATAGAAGATGCTATAAAAAAAGCCTTTGATAGTGAAAATGTTTCGTATGACGAAACTATCTTTATCAATGTTTTAGAAAAACTCGAGCATAAACGTGCTGTTGCAGTTGAAGACGTTCAGGATTTGATCGAATATGAGCTGTATAAGGGTAGATATTTTGACGTCATGCGTTCCTTTATGATTTATCGTCATACGCATAAAATGCAGCGTGAAAACCTTTTGGATGATGACACTACCTACATCAACTCTACACAGACCATTGAGGAGTATATAAATGGAAGTGACTGGAGAATCAAAGCAAACTCAAACACAGGCTACTCCAATGCAGGATTGGTAAACAATACTGCGGGAAAAGTGATTGCAAATTATTGGCTAGATAAGATCTACTCAAAAGAAGAAGGGTATGCGCATAGAAATGGGGACTATCACATACACGACCTTGACTGTTTGACCGGCTACTGTGCCGGTTGGAGTCTGAGGGTGCTTCTTGATGAGGGGTTTAATGGTGTAAGAGGCAGAGTTGAGAGCTCTGCGCCCAAGCACTTTAGAGAAGCTCTTGGACAGATGGCGAATTTCTTAGGAATTTTGCAAAGTGAATGGGCGGGAGCACAGGCATTTTCCTCTTTTGACACCTATTTAGCACCATATCTATTTAAAGATCAACTTGATTTCAAGGAGGTAAAGAAAAGTATTCGTAGTTTCATATATAACCTTAACGTTCCTGCACGATGGGGACAATCACCTTTTACAAACATCACAATAGATTGGACTGTGCCTTCAGATTTGAAGGATCAGATTCCAACAAGTAAGCAAAGACATCTCTTTGAAGATATTTCCGATGCCAATCTAAGATTCAAAGCACAAGAGAGAGGCGCTAACTCTCTCACCGATATGACATACAAACATTTTCAACATGAGATGAACATGATAAACAAAGCTTACTATGAGGTTATGACGGAGGGGGATAAAACCGGCCAACCCTTCACATTTCCTATACCGACTGTCAATATCACAGAAGATTTTGACTGGTACGGTGAAAATACAGACCTGCTGTTTGAAAATACAGCAAAAATTGACTCCTCCTACTTTCAAAATTTCATAGGGAGCCAATATAAACGCGATGAGAACGGCAATCTTATAAAAAACGAAGAAGCATATAAACCAGGACATGCGAGAAGTATGTGCTGCAGACTACAGCTTGATTTAAGAGAACTTCTTAAACGAGGCGGTGGCCTGTTTGGCTCTGCAGAGATGACCGGCAGCATAGGTGTTGTCACCATCAATATGGCACGGCTTGGATTTTTATACAAGGGTGACAAAGAGGGACTCTTTGCAAAACTCGATGAACTGATGGAGCATGCAAAATCCACACTGGAGAAAAAACGTGTTTTTATTCAGGAGATGTACGACCGAGGGCTTTTTCCTTATACAAAAAGGTATCTTCCAGGCTTTAAAAACCACTTCTCCACCATCGGTGTCAACGGCATCAATGAGATGATCCTAAACTTCAGCGACAGATGGGAAAACATTACCACTGAAAAAGGGATGGAGTTTGCCATAGAGATATTCAACCATATGCGAGATAGAATGGTGACTTTTCAGGAGGAGACCGGAAATCTCTACAATCTTGAAGCAACACCGGCAGAGGGTACGACCTACAGATTTGCCAAAGAGGATAAAAAACGCTTTGGCGACAAGATAGTACAGGCAGGCAGTGGGGAGCATATCTACTACACCAACTCCTCACAAATTCCGGTTGACTATACAGATGACCCTTTTGAAGCACTGCAACTCCAAGATGAACTGCAGACAAAATATACAGGCGGGACAGTGCTGCATCTTCATATGCAAGAACAGGTCAGTTCTGCAGAAGCCTGTCGTAAACTTGTCAAAAATGTCATATCGAACTTTCAGCTGCCTTACATAACCGTCACGCCGCTCTTTTCGGTCTGCCCGAAACACGGCTACATCGCAGGAGAGCATGAGTACTGTCCAAAATGCGACGAGGAACTGTTTGCAAAATATGAAAACCTAGATTTAAGGAGTGTATCATGAGTAAAGAAGATATTTTACTGCTCTTAGAGAGCAAAAGACAAAAATGTACAGTTTATACAAGAGTAATGGGATACCACAGACCTGTTGAGAGCTTTAACATAGGAAAAACAGGTGAACATAGACAGCGGGTTCAATTCAAAGAACGCTAAACCCATCTATGACATAACAAAGTTCACGCATCTCGACTACCCTGATCATCTTGCGTGCATTTTTTGGTTTACAGGATGCAATATGCGCTGTGACTACTGTTATAACAAAGAGATAGTCTTTGCAAAAAACGGCGAGTATTCACTAGATGATGCGCTTGCTTTTTTACGAACAAGACAATCCCTTTTAGACGGTGTCGTTCTCTCAGGTGGAGAGGCGAGTCTGCAAGAACTCATCCCTTTTTGCCAAGCCATTAAAGAACTCGGCTTTGCAATCAAACTCGATACGAATGGCACAAACCCTCAGCTCATCAAAGAACTCATCAAACGCAAGCTCATTGACTATATCGCCCTTGATTACAAAGCACCAAAAGAGAAATATACTGTAATAACCCACTCACGCAAGTATGACGCTTTTAGTGAGACGCTCACTTATTTAATAGAAACAGCTTTTGATTTTGAAGTACGCACAACCCTGCACACTGACCTTTTAAATGAAGAAGATATACAGTGCATCATAAAAGATTTACAAGAGCGCAACTACAATGGAGTCTATTACATTCAGGAGTTTCGACTCACGCAAGAGAATATCGCTGCACTGCAAGCACCCAAAAATAGTTTTGACAAATCATGCCTGTCAAGTGATATAGAGATAGTTTGGCGATAAATAAGAATTATTCTCAAAATCTTGATATATGTCAATTTTTCTTTGTAAATAAGTTGCTATCATTCTGCTAATTTTAAATCGGATAAAAATTGTCTTATTTAAAAAATAACGACTTTTTACCATTACAAAGGAAAAAAATGACAAAAATTTTACTTGCACTTACATTCGCATTCGTTGCTGCACAGGCAGAGAACATCGTTCACTATGATACAAAAACAGTGAAAAAACCGGCTATTTCAAAGCCAAATCATCCAGGTACGGATCTTTATACAAAATAGTGATCTTTCTTCTTAGGCTGCCATGATCTGGTAGCCTTCGCCTTTGATGTTTTTAATCAACTCCTTCGCTGTCTTTTCTCTAAAACGCCGTACAAATGTTCGCAATCGCTCATCACTGACAATTTTACCCCATAACAGCGCTTTTATCTTTGTATCGGGAACGACAAAAGCACCTGCATTATACTGCTCTATCAACAGTGAGAGAAACAGCTGCTCTTTTTTTGTCAAGGCTACATAACGCTGCTTTTTGTAAAGGCTTTTGTTGGCTCTATTGTAAACAAATCCCTCACGCAACGCTAATGAACGCTCGGCAAAAACAGCTTCAAGCGATGCCATATACACCAAAAGTTCATCCGGATCAAAAGGCTTGATAAAGTACTTCACGACACCGACATCAATGGCATCTAAAAATTTTTCCGTTTCAGAAAATGCAGAGAGTATGACTATAGGTACATTTTTATCAATGGTCCGTATCTCTTTTGCCATCTCTAAGCCGGTTTTTTTGGGCATCATAATATCTGTGATGATAATGTCGGGTCTGAGTTTTTCAAAGAGCTCCAAGCCTTCCTCCCCGTTTGAGGCGACACTAAACTTGTAAAAACTATCTCCTATTGCGTTTTTTAGCAGAGTTGAGAGTTTCTGCTCATCCTCTACAAGCAGAACTCGCAATGTTTTTAAAAATTTATTTCGCATCACGCATCTCCAGAGGAATTTTAATACTAAAGCGGGTCATACCCTTTTTTGAACTTACATCGAGTGAGCCGTTAAAACCTTTCTCACAGATCATCTTCGACATAAAAAGCCCCAGCCCTGTTCCCTGTGATGCATGTTTCGTCGTAAAATAAGGCTCAAATATCTTATAACGCTCTTTTTCTGCAATGCCGCCTGCATTGTCTTCTACATACACATACGCAAACTCTGCATCTTTTTTTATTTCAATATATATCTCACGGATGAGCACTCCGTTTTCCACAAAAGCGTCCCGAGAGTTCTTTAAAAGATTGACAATGACCTGCGTGAACTCATTGCTTATGCCCAAAACCATCGCATCTTCATAGGTGGTTTTTACTTGGATCATATCACGCTTGAGCACTCTTTTTAAAATATGCAGCGCTTCTTCTATACTCTCACGCAGCATAAAATGTTGTTTCTCTTTTTCGGGTTTAAAAAAGTTCGAGAAGTCTTCGATGGTACTCGACATATTTTGTATGAGCACCTTGCTCTCGCTGTAGAGTGTCTCAACCGCCTCATGCTCCTCACGCAATGCCGCTTTTTTGAGGCTAAAGAGTGTCAAGTTCAACTCGGTCAGCGGTTGTCGCCACTGGTGCGCGATGTTTGCGAGCATCTCACCCAAAGAGGCAAAACGCGACTGCCAGAACATCACTTTTTGCTTCTCTTCGTTCTTTGCTATCTCCTCTTGGACACGGCGTTCAAGTGTCTCATTGAGCTCTTTTAGCTCTTTTGTTTTTGCTTCGACTCTTTTTTCGAGCTCCTCATTGAGCTCTTCGAGCTCTTTCTCTTTTTTCTCTAAAGATTCTCTGTAAAAGACCTCTTTGGTCACATCGTAACGAATAGCAATGAACTCTTCAATCGCACCCTCTTCATCCAAGATGGGAATGACGGTTGTGTTGACATAAAAGGTCGAACCGTCTTTTGCACGATTCTTTACCGTACCTTTGTAGATATTTTTAGATTTTATGGTTTTCCAGAGCAGTCTGAACTTGGAAGCGGGGACATCAGGATGGCGGACGATGTTGTGGTTTTTCCCGACAAGCTCCTCTTTTGAGTAGCCCGAGATCTTGCAAAACTCATCATTGACAAAAGTGATGATGCCGTTTACATCGGTCTTTGAAACAATATTGCTGTTTTCGATCGCCTCTTGATACTGTTGTAACATAAATTAATTCTATCCAATTTAATCCCAAACAACGCTTACACCATACTCTTCATTTAAAATGACGGTTTTTGTGTAGTAAATTTTTTTGCCATATTTTTTACTCAGCAGTTCGACTTCAAGCTCGCCGTCACTCAGAAGCGTACGCACCTCTTTATAAGAGATCCACTTACCATACTTTGCCAATGAATTCTGCCAAATGCGAAAGCCGCAGCTTGCATCCTCACGTAACTCGAACATCTCACCATCTTCACTTATCCAGTGCGCATTGCTGCAGGCATAGAGTTTGACTTTTTTTCCGCGGACTTCTTTGTCACGCACCTTGATCTCGCCATCTTCACAATAAGGACATTTTCCAAGCAGCATCACACACTCTTTTTTTTCTGTTATTGTAAAAGAAAATGCAAAAAAACGAAAAAAATATTACAAACTGCAATATTTATTCAGCATAAAAGATACTGCGTGACTTTAAGAAGATCACACCCATATAAAGTATGCTAAAACTAAACTGGGCGAAATCACTGCTTTGCTCATAATAAAAATAGTCAATAAAAAAGAAGATGATAATAAGCAGCAGAGTTCCCAAAGCAAGCACTAAATCTAAAAAAGCAAATGACGTATCGACAAAATACAATATGACAATGAAAAGACCTAAGAGCGCAGGAACATAGTGTCCTGTCGCAAGCCAATACGCTCCTGCACAAAAAAGTACCAACATATTTAAAAAAAGTTTTTCGCCGTCTAACATCTGCTATGCCTTTGTTTATCTATGCTACAATTAT
>VCAX01000078.1 GCA_013607665.1 Campylobacterota bacterium
TGCTAAAATTTAAGCAAGTACTATTCCAACTCTAATGACTGTGTATCATCAGAACTTTCATCTTCCTCTTTTTCTTCTTTAGGACAGCGTGAAATACTGACTACTTCATCACCTTTAACGATATAAACACCAGAAGTGTTACGGCTTGATTTTGAGATGGTCTGCATATCGACACGAATCATTTTACCTGCTTTTGTAAGTGCCATCATATCCATTGTTTCATCGACCATGAGACAACCTACTATGTGTTTACCTGTTTTTGGTGTCATTTTCATCGCGATAACACCTGAACCACCACGATTTGTAAGGCGATACTCACCGGCATCAGTACGTTTACCGATTCCTTTTTCTGCTACGATTAAAATCTCTTGTTCATCATTGGCAATGATGTTGGCATCGACGACTTCATCGCCTGCATGTTTGAATTTGATACCACGTACACCACGAGTAGAACGTCCTTGTTCACGTGTTTTTTCTATCTCGAATTTGATACATTGCGCAAGTTTTGTGACGATAAAGAGGTACTTGATCTCTTGGTCGGCAATTTTTGCAGTAATGAGTTCATCACCTTCATCAAGAACGATTGCACGAACACCATTGCTTCTGATGTTGCTGAATTCACTGAGATTTGTACGTTTCACAACACCGTTTTTCGTAAAGAATACCAATGATTTTTCATTAGAGAAGTCTGTTGTAGGAATGATAGACTGAATCTTCTCATCAGCTTGAAGGTTGATAAGATTGACAACCGCTTTTCCTTTTGCAGTTCTGCTTCCTTCTGGAATTTTATAGACTTTGAGCCAGTGTAATTGTCCGCGGTCTGTAACAAAGAGAAGAGTATCATGGGTATTGCATGTAAAGAAGTTTTCAATGAAATCATCTTCATATGTCGTTACGGCAGTTTTTCCTTTACCACCACGTTTTTGTTTCTCATAGTTTGCAAGTGGAACACGTTTGATGTATCCACGGTGTGTGATTGTTACGACCATTGGCTCATTTGGAATGAGATCTTCGATGTCGATATCATCATAGTCATCTTCTATCTCTGTTTTTCTTGGAGTAGTGTATGTCTCTAAGATTTCGTCAAACTCTTCTGCAATGATACCATGAAGTACATCTTCGCTTTTAAGAATCGATTCAAGGTATTGGATAAGTTTCATAAGCTCTGCAAGCTCATTTTCGATTTTCTCGATTTCAAGACCTGTTAGACGGCCAAGACGCATAGCAACGATACTTGCTGCTTGAATTTCAGAGAAATCAAACTCAGAAACAAGGTTTTCTTTTGCTTCATCCTCATTGGTAGAAGCACGGATAACACGAATGACATCATCGATGATGTCGATCGCTTTTTTCAGACCTTCTAAGATGTGTGCTCGTGCTTTTGCTTTTTCCAGATCGAAAATAGTACGACGGATAATGATAGTTTTACGGTGATTGATAAAGTGCTTGAGAATATCAATGATACCAAAGATTCTTGGTTCTTGATTTAATATAGATAGCATGATGATACCAAAAGTGACCTGCATAGCTGTCTGTTTGAAGAGATTGTTCAAAACGATTTCACTCATTGCATCACGCTTGAGTTCGATGACCACACGCATACCGTCACGGTCAGATTCATCTCTTATCTCAGATACACCTTCGATGAGTTTGTCTTTTACAAGGTTTGCTACATTTTCAATCAAACGGGCTTTGTTGACTTGATATGGAAGCTCATCAATGACAATGACCTCTTTTTTCGCTTTTTGCTCTATATGTGTTTTTGCACGTACTTTAATACGGCCGCGTCCTGTTTCATATGCATCCATTATGCCTTTTTTACCAAAGATGATACCACCTGTAGGAAAATCCGGTGCTTTAATATGCTCCATCAACTCTACTAAAGTGATTTCAGGATTTGCAAGGAGTGCTTTGAGTCCGTTAAGAACTTCTGTCGGATTATGCGGAGGAATGTTTGTTGCCATACCAACGGCGATACCACTTGAACCGTTTATTAAAAGATTTGGTACGCGTGTTGGCATAACATCCGGCTCTTTTGTTGTAGCATCGTAGTTGTCTATCATATTAACCGTGTTTTTATCGAGATCTTTAAGAAGTTCTCCTGCATACTTTGTCATTCTTGCTTCTGTATAACGCATAGCTGCTGCAGAGTCGCCGTCAACTGAACCGAAGTTTCCTTGTCCGTCAACGAGTTCCATCCTCATAGAGAAGTCCTGTGCCATACGAACAAGTGCATCATAAACAGCAGTATCACCATGCGGGTGATACTGACCAATAACATCACCGACGATACGGGCTGATTTTTTATACTTGGCACCGTGAGAGAGATTGAGTTTGTCCATCGCATAGAGAATTCTTCTATGAACCGGTTTTAAACCATCTCTAACATCAGGTAAAGCACGTCCTACAATGACACTCATGGAGTAGTCAAGATAACTATTTTGAAGCGTCTCTTCAATGTTAATAGTATGTATATCTTCGTTATTTAGCAAATCGCTCATTCAAACATCCTAATAATTAAAAATAAAATCCGTACATAATATCTAATAAAGACTTAAAAAAATGTTTAAACGCCTTAGATTTTAGAAATAAAACAAGTGATTAAAAATTAGGCAGCATAATAATAATTTATGCAGAGATTTGTGTCATACTCCGTTTCGAAAAATATAAAACAAAGGATTCTTATGAAGAAATGGTTAATAGCATTATTACTTGCTTTACCAACATTTGTATTTGCTGAAGATACATTAGATACAGGGGATACTGCGTGGATGATGATGTCTACTGCATTAGTATTACTTATGACACCTGCTGGACTTGCACTTTTTTATGCTGGTATGACAAGAAGCAAAAATGTGCTTAATACTTACGCAATGGTATTTGGAGCGTTTGTCGTTGCTTTTGTTGTTTGGATTGCTGCTGGATATTCGATTGCTTTTGGTACTGCAGAGTCTGCTGCGGTTCAAAAAGTAATGGGTGGACTCAGTAATGTTTTCTTAAATGGAATCAAATGGACTGATCTGAGCGGAACATATCCTACATATGTATTTGTTGCATTTCAAGGGACATTTGCTGCTATCACAGTTGCTATTGCAGCTGGTTCTGTTATTGAGCGTATCAAATTCTCAACATGGTTGGTGTTCGTAGCTATTTGGGGACTTGTAGTGTATGCTCCTGTTGCTCACATGGTATGGGGTGGAGACGGTGCACTTCTTTTTGACGCTGGTGCTCTTGATTTTGCCGGTGGTACTGTTGTACATATGAACGGTGGTCTGGCTGGTTTAGTACTTGCTATCTTGGTAGGTAAGCGTGCCGGTTATCCAAAATCTGCAATGAAACCTGCTACTGTACTTTTAACTGCACTTGGTGCGGCTCTTCTTTGGTTCGGTTGGTATGGATTTAATGCAGGATCTGCATTTGGTGCAAATGCTATTGCTGGTGTGGCACTTCTTACTACTACTATCGCGACTGCAGCTGCTGCTATCACATGGATGCTTGCTGAGTGGATTGTGTATAAAAAACCTACACTTTTAGGACTCGCTACAGGTGCTGTTGCAGGTCTTGTTGCTATTACTCCTGCTGCAGGTTTTGTGAGTGTTGGCGGTGCTTTCATTGTTGGTATCGTTGGAACGCTGTTCGCATTCTGGGGTGTTACAGTTCTGAAGAAAAAACTTGGTTATGATGATTCATTAGATGCATTTGGTGTTCACTTTTTAGCGGGACTTTTTGGTGCATTAGCTACAGGTCTTCTTGCCCTTAAAGACAATGACTTACTATGGGACGGACCACTCAAAGAGTCTGGTGATAGAATGGGACAGTTTATGGTTCAAGTTGAATCAGTTGTCGTTGTAGGACTCTTTACTTTAATCGGTACTGTGGTTGTTTACTACATTGCTACTGCACTTACTGGTGGAAGCCGTGTTGATGAAGAGAGTGAGTCTATGGGACTTGATGAATCTGTTCATGGTGAGAAATATATCAACAACTAATCTCTTTTTGAGATTAGAATGTTGATTTTGTAATCAAATATGGTTACAATTGAAATAAGAATATAACTTTTTGGAGTAATAATAATGAAAAAAGTAGAAGCGGTTATTAAACCATTCAAATTAGAAGATGTAAAAGATGCTCTTGCAGAGATCGGAATTGACGGTATGACAGTAAGCGAAGTTAAAGGTTACGGTCGCCAAAAAGGTCATAGCGAACTTTACCGTGGTGCTGAGTATGTAGTTGATTTTTTACCGAAAATCAAAATGGAGATGGTTGTTGCTGAAGATATGGTAGAACAGGTAACTGCTACAATCGTAGAAGCTGCAAGAACTGGAAGAATCGGTGATGGTAAGATCTTTGTCAGCGATATTGAAAAAATTATCAGAATCCGTACTGGTGAGACTGACGAAGAAGCTATCTAGTTTCAAAACTGCCCATTTGCATATGCTTTTTGCATATGCACTCTTCTAAAATTCCCCCTTTAATTTTAAAACTATCTATTTTTTGTTAAACTCGGCACAAGAAGTTTATTAAAGGAATTGATAATGTCAGAAGCTGACTTTAAATATATAATAGATACATTCTTTGCTCTTTTTGCAATGGTGCTCATTATTTTTATGGTACCTGGTTTTGCTATGCTTGAAGCAGGATTGGTAAGAACAAAGAATGTATCTTCTGTTTTAACTGTAAATACTATGATCTATGCTGTTGCATCCATAGTCTTTTTACTCATTGGATATACCGTCGCGTTTGGTTCATGGGAGAATGCTTCTATGAGCATATGGGCTGCATTTTTATTTCAGATGGCCTTTGTCGGTAAAACTATCAATATTATGAGTGGGGGTGTGAGTGAGCGTGTCAAAATCATCCCTTTGATGATATTTACAGTGGCTATGGCGGGTGTTATTTATCCTCTTGTGGTCAACATCAGTTGGGGTGCTGACCTCCTCGATGGAACATTTTTAGATATCAATATGTATGACTTGGCAGGTTCTACTGTTATTCACTCAACAGGTGGTTGGGCACTGCTTGCGGCAATCATTATTATGGGACCGCGTAAAGGGCGCTATAAAGATGGCAAGATAAAGGTCGTTCCTGCTTCAAATATTCCTCTTGTTGTCCTTGGTGCACTCTTACTGTGGATAGGTTGGTTTGGTTTTAATGGTGGAAGTGTTGGCTCTATTTCGTCTGTTGAAAATGCAGACACAGTTGCGAAAACGATTATGAATACCAATACAGCAGGGCTTGCAGGTGCTATCATCGCAGCAATCATAATGTACTTTCGTTATAAGCTGCTTGATATCACAATGATTCTCAATGGTGCGCTTGGAGGGCTTGTTGCTATTACGGCGGGCCCAGATTTATATGATATATATACACCTATCCTTATTGGTGCAATCGGGGGTGCACTTGTTGTTTTTGCTGTACCGGTATTTGATAAGTTCAAACTTGATGATCCGGTTGGAGCACTCTCTGTGCACTTGGTCAATGGTATATGGGGTACTTTAGCAGTAGGTATTTTTGTTGATAGTGTCTCCATAATGGATCAGCTCAAAGGTATTGTTGTTGTGGCACTGTTTGCTTTTATAGTTTCTTATATCGTTATCTTTGTCATTAATAAAATCGTACCTTTTAGAGCTGATGATGATGTGCAAGTCGAAGGGCTTGATGTTAATGAAGTAGGTGTTGAGGCATATCCAGAATTTAAACGTGCTATTTAACACTATTATAACAGAGATTTCGATACCATTTGCCTTATGACAAAACATTCGAAATCTCTGTTTCTCTCGATTTTAATCCACTCTATACTCTTAGGAGGGATTTTCTATGCATATAATGAAGTATCACCATTTATAGGAGATAAAAAAGTCTGTATTAAATTAGGTACTATTACAACTGTTGCAGTACAGACACAAAAGAGCAAAAAAGAAGAAAAAAAAGTTCAGAAAGTAAAAAAAACTCCTCAAAAAAAGCCTCCCAAACAAGCGATAAAAAAGAAACCACTTCCTAAAAAAGTCATCCCGATCAAAAAGAAGAAAGAGCTGGTAAAACCACCGAAAAAGATTGAAGAGCCAGAAAAAGAACAACTAGTAAAAGAAGATGTGATTATTGAAGAAAATGAATGTCCTATGCAGCAACAAAATAGGCAATCTAACAATAAAACCGTGCAAGCACAACAAGAAAATAGACAAATAGAGTCCCTAGAAGAGAGATATGTGAATAGACACCTCACAGAAATAGCACAACTTTTACAAGAGAATCTCTACTATCCAAGACGTGCGAGAAAACGTGGTATAGAAGGTGAGGTGATTGTAAAATTTACGCTCACGCAAGATGCAGAGGTTATTGAGAGCAAGATACTCTCTTCATCAAATGCTATTCTCTCACGAGGTGCACTCAAAACACTTGAAAACCTCTCAGGGGAATTTCCAAAACCAGATGAAAAATTAACGCTGACAGTACCGATAAAATATTTTTTACATTA
>VCAX01000079.1 GCA_013607665.1 Campylobacterota bacterium
ATGGGAGAGAGTGGGGCGTTGTATGTATGAACGAAGATCCTTTGCTTTTTTCATTATTCTGCGTGCAGATTTTGAAAATTGATAGTTTTCTACATCTATCTTGATGCTTTGACACTCATTACAGCCCTCACAGATAGGACGGAAGTACATCTTTCCAAAGCGTCTGAAACCTCTCTCTATAAGTTCCTGACAGGAGTGGGCAGAACAGTTCTCTATGACTTTATAGTGCGTCGTCTGTTCTTTGTTTTGAAGATAAGAGCATTTATCGTTGAGCAAAAATTCTTTAAGTAGATTCATACGCATATTTTGACATAATAATTATTATTTTACAAAGGGATTTACTTGGAATTTTTTTTAAAACATCAAAAAGTGATTTTACGGAGTTTGGGTGCTTTTTTACTTCTTGCCGGTTTTGTCATAAACTTTTGGGTGACACCGCAAAAGGGTGTGAGCCAAAATGCAGTGGCACTTGCCAATGTCAAGCGGATGGAGGCAAGTGTACAAGGTGTAAGTATACAAAAAGCACAAAAAAAGCCTGCTGTTTCGCACATTTCAAAAGCACTCAAGGCAACGCGGGCACAGCAGATGAAGTATATGACCATTATAGCAATGGTCATTGGTGCTCTCTTTTTAGGCTACAGCTTTTTAAAAAAAGAGGAGAGTTAAGTCAACTATTTAAGCACGGTTTTGCGCGATGAGGACATCTTCTATTATTTTATCGATATCACCATCCAAAATTGCCGATACATTGGAATAGGCTTGGTTTGAGCGTGTATCTTTTACCTGTTGATAGGGTTGCATGACGTAAGAGCGAATCTGATGCCCCCAGCCTATCTCACTCTTTGCCACACCGGCCTCTTTTGCCTTTTGTTCTTCAAGTTCAAGCTCATAGAGACGTGATTTTAACATTTTCATCGCTGTAGCTTTGTTCTTATGCTGGCTTCTGTCATTTTGACACTGTACAACGACACCGGTAGGAATGTGTGTAATGCGGATTGCAGACTCTGTTTTATTAACATGCTGTCCGCCGGCACCACTGGCACGGTAGGTGTCTATACGGATATCCTTATCTTCAATGACAATATCGATATCATCATCTATTTCAGGCGAGACCATAACAGAACTAAAAGAGGTGTGTCGCTTTGCATTGGAGTCAAATGGAGAGATGCGAACAAGTCTGTGGATACCGTTTTCAACTTTTAAGTATCCATAGGCATTTTCGCCTTTTATGAGAATCGTCGCATCCTTAATTCCTGCTTCCTCCCCTGTCTGATAATCCAGCACCTCCACTTTAAAATCATGCCTTTCAGCCCAGCGTTTATACATTCGAAGCAGCATTGCAGCCCAGTCTTGGCTCTCAGTTCCACCAGCTCCTGGATGGATAGATAAAATGGCATTATTGGCATCGCTCTCACCACTGAGCAGTACTTCTATCTCCATGGCCCGAATCTGCTCTTCTAATGCCGGTGCATCTTCATAAAGTGCTTCTAATGACTCTTCGTCATTCTCCTCTTTTGCCATCTCATAAAGCTCTTTGGCATCTTCAACGGCAGCGTGAGCTGTTGCATACTTTTCAAGCTTGCGTGAGAGCTGGGTTTTCTCTTTTTGGATCTTCGCTGCATTGGTAGCATCATTCCAAAATTCAGGATCGTTTTCCAGCTCTTCTATCTCACGCAGCCGAGTTTTGAGTTTTTCAGGCTCAACCACCCCTGTAATGTTTTGCATTTTTGTTGTAATGTTTTTTAAAAGTTCTGTGTATTCGTAGTTATCCATTTCCCGCCACTCTTTTACTTAAATCTTGCTCTCTAATCTTGTTTTTTTGTGCACTCAGACCGTAGGGAGGATTTGTCGCACTAAAAAATAAGATAAGAGAGCTTTAAAGTTCTGTTATAATTGCGATTATATTATATTGGGACTTAAAATGAAGATTATTTCTGATGCTTTGGAATTAAAACAAGAGCTGCGTGAGTGCAAGGGAGCGATTGGCTATGTAGCGACAATGGGTGCATTGCATGAGGGGCATATCTCGCTTATTAAAGCAGCACGCTCAGCAAACGAGATCGTTGTGGTTTCTATTTTTGTTAATCCGACACAGTTTTTAGTCGGTGAAGATCTCGATAAATACCCACGCCGTGATGAAGCCGATAAAAAAATATGTGAGCTTGCAGGTGTAGATTTTCTTTTTATGCCAAAGGCAGAAGATCTCTATTTTGAAGATGAAGTAAAAATTGCTGCTCCCAATGTAAGAGGTTACATTCTTGAAGGCGCGACACGACCGGGACACTTTAGCGGTGTACTGCGTGTAGTAATGAAACTGCTCAATATCGTTAACCCAGCAAACGCTTATTTTGGGAAAAAAGATGCACAGCAACTGCACCTTATAGAACTTATGGTGAAGCACTATTTTATGGATGTCAATATTGTTGCAGTTGATACATTGCGTGACAGTGATGGACTTGCTCTCTCTAGTCGCAATGTCTACCTCTCAAAAGAGCAGCGTCAGGAGGCGCTTAAAATTTCTAAATCACTCTATATGGCATCTTCTATGGTAAGTCGCGGTATTGTTGATGTAAAAGTAATACAAAAAGAGATGTATAATATTTTAGCACCACTTGAGATTGGCTATGTGGCAATTCTCTCGCGTGATTTTAAAGCCATTGAAAAAGTAGAACTAGGCAATACGGTGATTCTTGTAGAAGCAGTGGTCGGAACTACGAGGTTACTTGATAACATTTGGCTCTAAATAGCCTTCCTCTATCATAATATCTACGGCTTTTTTAAAGACCGGTACGGCAGTTTGCGCAGCAAAGTGGTTTTTCTTTGGTTTGATTACGACGACACCGATAATGAACTTGTGTTTGTTGTCATTTGCAAAGCCCATAAAAGCAGTGTTGTACTCATGGACATATTTTCCTTTTTCAACAATGTGCGCTGTTCCTGTTTTACCGCCAATGACAAGCCCAGGTGTAATGGCCTTTTTCCCCGTTCCCTTGTTGACTGTTTTGATGAGAATTTTTTTCATACGTGCAGCAGTTGCAGCAGGCAGAACCGCTATGCTCTCTTGAGGGTCAATTTTTCTCTCTTGGGAATACTCGTCTATAAAACTCTCAACAATCTGTGGTGTCACCATCTTTCCATTATTGTTAAAGACAGAATAGGCACGCATAAGCTGCATAAGGTTGACACGCATGCCATAGCCATAGGCGCAGGTCGCTTTGTATATCTCATTTTCAAGTCTTTTGGCTGAAGGAATGGATCCCTTTTTTTCATAGATCAAATCAGGTGTTGACTTCTGTACAAAACCATATTGCAGCAGCCCATTATAAAACTCATAGCCTGAGAGCTTTTGAGCGAGCTGTGCTATACCTATGTTTGATGAGTAGACAATGACGTTCTCAGCAGAGAGCCAGTAAAACTTATGCTCATCAGTGATGATCTTACGTCCCATTTTAAAACGTCCGTTATGTCCATTGACAAGATCATAAGGATTGACGAGTTTGTGTTCAAGTAAAAGTGAGAAGGTAATGGGCTTTATAACACTTCCTGGCTCAAAACTATACTCGATCATACCGGAATTAAGAGAAGGATAATCTTTTTTGCGGATAGATTTTGGAAGGTATCTGTTCGAACTTGCCATAGCATAGACTTTGCCGTTTGTTGCGTCCATAATAGCAAGCATGATTTGCTGGGCATCGAGCTCTTTTTTTATACCATCAAGCATCTTTTCCATACGAATCTGTAAGTTGACAGGAATACTCAATTTGATATCCAAGCCGTTTATCTTTGGTTTTGTAAAGCTCTCTTTGTTTAAAATAATGTAGCTATTGACATCTCGTTTGCCGCGTGAGAAACCATCTTGTCTTGCTGAAAGATCTGCATCAAAACGCTTTTCAAGTCCTTTGACCCCTTTAATAGATGTATAACCATCATCTTCAACTTTATGAGGATATCCGATGATTGGAGTGAGCAGATTGCCATAAGGGTACTCTCGACTCTCCCCACTCTCTATGATACTCAGCCCATGGACAGAGCGCAGACTGGTTCGAGGGTTTTTCAGTGCGAGAAAGACTTTAAAACGGCGTAGCTCAAAAGAGAGTTTTTTAAGGTACTGTGCCTGAATCTGTGGGATGTTGTAACTTAAAACAACGACACCTCGTCTGCGTGAGAGACGTTTTTTTATCTCTTTTGGCGTCATACCTGAGTAGATGCTAAAGAGTTTGACAAAGAGCTCTTTTTTTTGTGGATCGATGTAGCGGGTATCGACCATCGCCTTATAGAGTTTTTTTGTAGTGGCAATGTGAAAGCCGTCCGCTGAGATAATATTACCCCGCTGGGCACGTGAGCTCTCTTTTGTATAAATGGAAGGCATATGCCGTGGTTTTATAGCGGTAAGCAGCATTACAGACAAAAAGACAAGAAATGCGAGAAAAATAAGGACGTAAAGAAGAAGAATCTTCTTACTTCTACTGCGTTGTATCATCTAGAGCTGTGTTCTACCTATCTCTTTATATGCATTGAGTGCTTTATTGCGAATTTCGAGCATCAGTTTCATACTTGTTTCTGCTTTGTTAATTGCAAGGGCTGCCTGGTGCAGGTCTTTTACCTGACCGGTTGCGAGGTCTGCAATGGCTTGCTCACTACTCTTTTGCAAATCATTGACTTCATTGATGGCAGATTTGAGATGCTTGGCAAATGCTTCGCCTCCTGCACTAGATTCTGAGAGTGCATCTTTTTGTTTGAGCAACTCGGCTGTGGATGGCGATGCTATTTTACTTATATCACTCATAAAATCCTCTCTATTGTAGTAGAGATACGGACGAACTTGCCATATCTTTTGCACTTTGAAATGCAGCAACATTTGCCTGATAAGAGCGTGTTGCTTCAACTAAATCGGCCATTTCCACAACAGGATTAATGTTAGGGTAGGCGACATAACCGTTTGCATCGGCATCAGGATGATTCGGCTCATATTTCATAAGCGGCTTTGAATCATCTCTGACGACCTTGTCAACTATTACGCTCATTATAGCAGGATTTGCCTTTTTGCCAAATTGATTCTCATCAAGTGGGTTGGCGTAGGCTGCTTTATTTGTTTCGTTGTCTATCATATTGTTATAGACATCATTGAAGTTGATCGCTTTAAAGACAACCTCTTTACGATGGTAAGGGCCGCCTTCATCGGTTCGTGTCGTCTGTGCATTTGCGATGTTGCTCGATATTGCATTGACGCGCACACGCTGTGCTGAGAGCCCATAACCGCTAATATCAAAACTGTTTAAAAAATTAGACATCATCTATCCTTAATTTACTTTTGCCGAAGCATCGATGACACTTCTAAAAATCGCTGTATCTTTTTTCGCTGCCATTACAAGGGCGTTAAACATTACGGAGTTTTTACTCATTTCTGTCGTTTCTACATCCAAATCGACTGAGCTACCGTCATTGCGTGCCATATGCCCGTCACGAAAATAGAGTGTAGGTTTGAGTGCACTTCCTTCTTCTTTTTGAGTTAAATGTTGTGCATCGGTACGAGCCATTTTGAGTTGCTGTGTACTGTTTTTGTAGAGTTCCTGTTTTTTAGCACTCAGTGCTTCTTCAAAACGGATGTCTCGTGGTTTATAGTTTGGCGTATCTGCATTGGCGATGTTAGAAGCTATCATATCTTGACGTGCAGCACGATAATCCATCGCACGCACTAAAAGAGAGTGAGTTTTTGATATCTCTATGCTCATCGTATATTTTCCTCGCATTTTCTTAGTTGAAAAGTACAAGCAAATAGAGTACCAAAACAACAAAGTGAGTAAAATCTTTAGTATTTAAGCAAGATTTAAACAAAATGATTTCTTAATGGCCATTAAGATTACTAGAGTAGTCCAATTTTTACAATTAAGGAGTTCTTATGAAAAGAGCTGGTTTTACAATGATCGAATTGATCTTCGTTATCGTTATTTTAGGTATTTTAGCAGCGGTTGCTATTCCAAAGCTTGCAGCTACTCGTGATGATGCAAATATTGCGAAAGCTGCTACTGATGTTGCTACAGCAATTCAAGATATGGGTGCATATTACACTGCACAAGACCAATTTGGGGATGTAAGTGATATGACAAATGTTAAACTGTCTGGAGATGGCAACTTAACGACTGCTCCGAGCTATCAAGTGAATGGTGTTGACTGTGTTGATTTCAACACAACTGCAGAGGCTTTAGCAGATGGAAACATTTCCGTTTCTTTTCCGGCATCAGGGAATGCTTTATGTACAAAAGTACAAGCAATGCTTGCATCAAAAGATATAAACAAAACACATAGTTTTGGTGGGCAAAAAGTTTCGTGGTAATGGTTGCTCAAATTTCTTTCTAAGCTTTTGCT
>VCAX01000007.1 GCA_013607665.1 Campylobacterota bacterium
AAAAGAATAAAGTTTTTAAACTTTTCAGACTCTACAAGTGCGTATATTTTTGCATGCATTTTGACTCTCCTAGTAATTAATGGCGACCTTATAGGTTGGGTCATCCTCTTCGTAGGTACAGTGCGGTCCAGCCTTTTTCATGATTTTTTTACAATCTTCACTGAGGTGACGAAGCAGTAGATTTTTTCCTGCATCTTCATACTTTTTGACTAAAGCATCAATGGCTTCAACACCGGAAAAGTCCATGACTCTGGCATTTCTAAAATCGATGACGACTTTTGGAGGGTCATTTTTGATGTCGAAATTATCTGAGAATGTCGTTGCACTTCCAAAGAAAAGAGGCCCTTCGAGCTCATAGACTTTCGTACCGTCTGCTTCAACATAGCTTTTTGCCCAAATACGTGCGTGCTTCCATGCAAAAACGAGAGCAGAGATGATGACACCAATGATAACGGCAACAGCTAAATCTTCAACAACCGTAATGATAGTAACGACTACCATAACAAAGACATCCGTTTTTGGCATATGTTTAAGATGTGAAAAGCTAGACCACTCAAATGTTCCGATACTCACCATAAACATGATACCAACAAGCACACCAACGGGAATTGTATTGAGTACATCCGTCAAAGAGATAACCAAGACAATGAGACCTACTGCCGCTGTAAATGAAGAGAGTCTGCCAAGTCCGCCTGAGGTAAAGTTGATGATGGACTGCCCAATCATTGCACATCCTGCCATCCCTCCAAAGAAACCACTTGCAACATTCCCACAACCAAGGGCGATACACTCCTGATTTCCGCTTCCGCGCGTACCGCTCATCTCATCAAGTACCGCAAGTGTAAGCAGAGATTCGATAAGCCCGACAAGTGCCATAATAACAGCATAAGGCAGAACCATAATCATTGCATCGAGACTAAAGAGTGTATCTAGAATAATGAGATGCGGCAATTTTCCTTTAAACTCTGAAAGGTCAGCTAATGCACCGACAGTTAAGGTGTCGATTTTCAAATAATAGACAATTAGTGTCAGCACTACAATGGCGACAAGGCCGGAAGGAACAGCTTTTGTGACTTTTGGCAGAAAGTACATGATAAGCATTGTTACCACGACAATAATATACATACTCATTCCCTGCCCATCAAAGAACTTAAACTGTGCCATAGCGATGACAATGGCAAGACCATTGACAAAGCCATAAAGCGCCGGCTGTGGTACAAGACGGATGAACTTTCCAAATTTCAGTACACCGACAAGTATCTGGATAACACCTGCCATAATAGTAGCAAGCAGGACATAGTTGAGCATATGAATATAGAGCTCATCGCCGCTCATCCCAAGTGCAGTGAGTTTTGCATTTGCTTCAAGGACCAGCCCGACAATTACAACGGCAACACTCCCTGTCGCGCCAGATATCATTCCCGGTTTACCACCGATAAGTGCAGTGATAAGCCCTAAAATAAAGGCAGTATAGAGCCCGACAATGGGACTCACACCCGCTATAAAACTAAAGGCGATCGCTTCAGGAACAAGAGCAACGGCAACAACAAGTCCTGAGAGAATGTCGTTTTTGATATTTGGCGATGTATATTTTTTTATGTCAAACAAGCATTAACCCTTCAGTGAGCTAAGTTGCTCTAGTACTTTTTCACGTTTCTCTTGTGCTTCTGCAAGGGCAGTGCGGTTTTTCTCTAAAACATCTGCAGGTGCATTGGCTACAAAGCGTTCGTTATTTAGCATACCACTGAGTTTGCCTATCTCTTTTTGGAGTTTTTCATCCTGTTTTGTCAGTTTGTTGATGATTGGCGTGAGGTCAATGGAGTCTGTCGGAATGAAGGTCTCACATTTATCGGCAATGTCACTCACTGCATTGTCGATTTTTTCTTCTGTAAACTCTACAGCTTCCACTTTTGCAAGTTTTGCGATGAACGGCAGCATCATAGCTTTGTCTTTCTCACTGAGTCCGTCAATTTTTACATAGGCCTTTTCTATTTTTTGGTTTGCCATATCTACAAGTACTTTTGCACGGCGGATAGAGACGATAGCATCCATAATGATCTCAAATTTTGCCTCTTCTTTGCGTCTTTTTACCTTATGAGGGAATTTTTTGATCATAATAGAGTCTGCATCATCAAGCGAAGTGCCGCTAAGTTGATGGTAGAGATGCTCTGTAATAAACGGCATAAAAGGATGCAACAGCTTCATAGCCTCTTTAAAGATTGCACCAAGCTCTACGATGGCACCTTTGTCTGCTTTAGAGAGCTCAATACCCCAGTCACAAAATTCATTCCATAAAAATCTGTACATTATAAGGGCAGCATCATTGAATTTATACTCATCGAGATAATCACGTACTTCTTGTGTTGCAAAGTTAAGACGGCTCATCATATAGCGTCCTAAATCGCTTTCAACGCAAAAACCGCTTAGATCAGGGAAAGTCTCGACATTTATCTGCAGATATTTTGCAGCATTGTAGAGTTTGTTGGTAAAGTTACGGTTTTGTTCAAGCTTATCCGTACTCATTCTGATGTCACGTCCTTGTGCTGCTGAGATAGCAAGGGTAAAACGCAGAATGTCCGCTGAGTATTTGTTGACCATATCGAGCGGATCGATGACATTTCCGCGAGATTTACTCATTTTGTTGCCGTGTTCATCACGAACGAGGGCATGAAGATAGATGTCTTTAAAAGGAAGCTCTCCAATGAAGTGCTCTCCCATCATCATCATTCTCGCAACCCAGAAGAAGAGGATGTCAAAACCGGTAATGAGCAGAGAGTTAGGATAAAACTCTTTCATATCTTCTGATTTGAAAAGTTTGTCCATCTCAACATCGCCGTTCCCCCAACCAAATGTTGAGAATGGCCAAAGTGCAGAGCTGAACCAGGTATCGAGTACATCAGGGTCTTGATGAAAGTTTTTAGAGGCACACTTAGGACATGCTGCAGGATGCTCTTCAGTAGAGGCAAACTCATGTCCGCAATCGTCACAGTAAAAGACAGGAATCTGATGTCCCCACCAAAGTTGGCGTGAGATACACCAGTCACGCAGCTCTCCCATCCAAGAGTTGTAAGAGTTTATCCAGTGTGGCGGGAAGAATTTTGCCTCACCCGCATTTGTCTTTTTAATAGACTCATCAGCCACCTCTTTACGCACAAACCACTGTTTTGAGATGTATGGCTCAACAACGTTTTTACAGCGGTAGCAGTGCCCGACTTGGTGTTTGTGGTCTTCGATTTTTACAGTGAAACCCTCTTCATCAAGACGTTTGACAATAATGTCACGCGCTTCAAGACGCTCTAAGCCCTTAAATTCGCCTGCATAGTCATTTAAAATCCCTTTTTCATCAAATACAGTGATAAACTCAAGATCATGACGCTTTCCGACTTCGTAGTCATTTTGGTCGTGTGCCGGTGTAACTTTTACGACGCCTGTTCCAAACTCCATGTCAACATAGGAGTCAGTGATGACTTTTACAGTGCGATCGAGCAGTGGCAGCTTGATTTCTTTACCGATGATATCTTTGTAACGTGCATCATCAGGATGTACCATAACAGCGGTATCTCCAAAGTATGTTTCAGGACGTGTTGTCGCCACCTCGACAAAGCCGCTGCCATCAGCAAACGGGTATTTGATGTGGTAAAACTTGCCATCCTCTTCTTCATGTTCCACTTCGATGTCTGAGAGTGCACCATCATGTGTACACCAGTTGACCATATAGTTTCCACGGACAATGAGCCCTTCGTTGTAAAGATGAACAAATGCTTCTTTTACAGACTTTTGCAGGCCTTCATCCATTGTAAAACGCTCACGCTCCCACGCAGGAGAGACACCCATCTTACGCAGTTGTTCTGTCATAATGCCTGCAGACTCTGCTTTCCATTTCCAAGCACGCTCTAAAAATGCCTCACGGCCAATTTCTTCTTTTGTCGTGCCTTCAGCTAAGAGTTGTTTCTCAACGACATTCTGTGTTGCTATTCCGGCATGATCCGTTCCCGGCTGCCAAAGTGTTTTGTAGCCATCCATACGTTTGTAGCGTGTAATGATATCTTGGAGTGTAAAGGTAAGTGCGTGACCAATGTGCAGTCGCCCTGTAACATTTGGCGGCGGCATCATAATAGCGAAGTTTTTTCCCTCTTCCTGGATGGCTTTGTTGCCGTCTATTTCGAAGTACTTTCTCTCTTCCCAAATTTTATAGTATCTGTTTTCTGTCTCTTGTGGATTGTATTTGTTCTCTGACATTGTAGACCTTGCAAGTATTTAAAATTGCGCGATTATATCGAAAAAGAGCTTAGATACCTTTGATTCTCTTTTTGATTTCTACTTTATCGTCATACATGTTCTCATCAGCTTTTTGGATAATCTCTGTGAGTTTGTCACCTGTTTGAAAAGGAGAGATTCCAAATGAAAAACTGAGTGTAAACATCTCTTCATGCGCTTTTAGTTTTTTAGCAAGAACACTCTCACGCAGCTTGTGCAATATTTTACTGCTTTGTTCAAGAGATTTTTCTTTAGGGAAGAATAGAAGAAACTCATCACCCCCATAACGCACGACATTTTTACTGATACTTTTGAGTCTGTTTGCAATAAAAATGAGCACTTTGTCTCCAATGATATGCCCATGCGTATCATTGATCTGCTTGAAATAGTTGAGATCAATAAGGACCAAAAGTCCATCTTGATTAAATGATTCATTGTCATCTTGCATATAGTTGTCATGAAGCCATTTTCGATTGTGTGTATGTGTGAGCTCATCTTGATAGACAGACTCACGCAGCTTTTCTACTTCAAGACGAAGTGCTTCTGTTTCATGTAAAACTTCATTGAGAAGAGTGTCGTTTTTCTCTTTAATGGCATTGATGGCTTTTGTAGTGTTTTTGTTTAATAAATTTGCATTCTGTACTGTTTTTTCTTGGATTTGTTCTAAATTAGAGCATGCATCTTCAAGAATTTTGCGTGAAATTTCTTCTTCATTTTCAAGAGAAATATTATGTTCATCTGCAAATTTTGAAAAAACAGAACCATAAATAGAAGATGTGACGACTTCCATATCTTCGATGCTTTCTTTTGTCTCATTGGTAATGATTTTAAAAACTGTACGATCCTCTTGCATCTTTGCCATTCCTTGAATATTGTTGCTATAATTGTACCCTCATTAAGATTAAAACTGCGTCAATTAGTACATTTTAATAGTAGCAGGGTATAATTCCGCATGCCGTTAAGCCGTTTAAATGAAGAGCAGTATGCAGCTGCTACTTCCAAAGCAAATCAAAATCTTATTATCGCTTCAGCCGGAACAGGAAAAACATCGACAATAGTCGGAAGAATCGCCTATTTGCTGCACTCCGGAATAGAGCCGCAGGAGATACTGCTGCTTACTTTTACAAATAAGGCTGCTGCAGAGATGGTAGCCCGTGTAGCAGAATATTTCGGAGCGGATGTTGCCAAGAAGATAGATGCCGGAACTTTTCACGCAGTGAGCTATCGCTGGCTCAAAAAACGCGATAAACGCGTGGTACTCAAACAGCAGCGTGAACTCAAAACCCTCTTTCGTTCAGTCTTTGAAAAACGCTCTTTTATGCATATAGATGCTGAAGTACAGCCTTATGGCGGTAGCTATCTTTATGACCTTTATTCCTACTATCAAAATACAGAGTTAAAGAGACATTTTGAAAGCTGGCTGATTGAAAATTATCCCGAACATGAACTTTTTGCAATGATCTATGCCGATGTAGTTGATGAGTTTGAAGCACTCAAAAAGGAGTATGGTTTTTTAAACTTTAATGATCTGCTCTTAGAGTTTCGCAAGATGGCAAAAGAGAGTGAGCTTGGTTATAAAGAGGTACTTGTCGATGAGTATCAAGACACCAATGCCCTGCAGGGTACACTCATCGATGCGATGAACCCGCCCTCACTTTTTTGTGTGGGAGATTATGACCAGTCCATCTATGCTTTTAACGGTGCGGATATCAGCATTATCGGCTCATTTACGAAGAAGTACCCTGATGCGGTTGTCCATACACTGACAAAGAACTACCGTTCATCCCGACCGATCCTCTCTTTGGCAAACAAGGTCATAGAGATAAACGAGCGAATTTATCCAAAAAAATTGGAAGTGACGCGTGATTTTGATGCCCAATTACCTAAACTTTTAGCTTTTGATGAACTTTTTGACCAGTATCATGGTGTGGCAGACAAAATTGCCAACAGCACGACTTCGCGTGAGGAGATAGCCGTTATCTTTCGGAACAACTCTTCAGCGGACGGTATTGAAGTAGGGCTGCGTGAGCTTGGTATTGCCTGTAAACGCAAAGGTGGTACGAGTTTTTTTGATTCGCGTGAGGTTAAAGCTGTTTTAGACCTTTATACACTGCTTGTTAACGAAGCCGATATGATGGCCTTTATCCACCTCTTTGAATTTGCTCGCGGTATTGGATCTGCCATGGCAAAAGAGCTCTACAATGCTTTGAAATCTTTAGGGCAGGGAAGTATGTTTTATGGACTCTACGCTCCTGATGAGTCGATGAAAAATCCTTTTGAAAAACGTAAGCTCAATCATCAGCTCGGTCTTTTTGATGACTTTTTGGAACTCGGTGCAGTAGGGAAGTATGCAAAGCTTGGATTTGAAGCAAAATTTATGAAAAATCCGATTTTAAAACACCCAAAGCTCACAAAAGAATCAGCAACTTTTTTACATAACTTTTATCTGCTCTTTCGAGATTTTAAAGGGATTAAACAGCCGCGAACCATTGTGCGAAAAATCGCCGATTCGGAGCTTTTTAAATACATCGCAGAGTATCTCTCTATAAAACGCGCTACGCTCAAAGACGGCAGTATCGATGAGAAGCAAAAAGAGGAGTCTCTCATCCGCATAAACAGAAAGATGCTGCTGCTTCAGGAACTTGCAAAGCCCTACAGCGAGCATGACCGTTTTTTAAATGCGATGATACTTGGCTCATCCGACCTCACGCAGGGTGAGGGAGTCAATCTTTTAAGCGTGCATGCGAGTAAGGGATTGGAGTATAAAGAGGTCTATGTGGTAGATTTGATGGATGGGCGTTTTCCAAACAGAAAGTTGATGCAGCGTGGCGGGAGTCTTGATGAAGAGCGACGCCTTTTTTACGTGGCAGTGACGCGTGCGAAAGATATTTTGTATCTCAGTTATGCCAAATATGACAAAATCAAAAAGCAAAACTTTCTGCCAAGCCAGTTCCTTTATGAAGCCGGTTTAGTTGCAAAAGATGAAAATTATCGAGCTCTTGTGATGAAAGAGGCCGATAAAGAGGAAGATTAAGCTTCAGCTCTTAGTTTTCGCACCTCAATAAAATAACTGTGCCCTAAGTAGATGACATAAAAGACAGAGGCAAAGAAGATGACAAAAGGGATGAGTGAGAGCAGGTAGAGTCCGAGAGTTTTTAATCTGAGCGTTGAGCCGTAGAAAAAACTTATTTTCATAGCTTCCTCTTCTGTACAGATATTGGAGCTGACATCGTAGGTCATCATCTTGTGAAAAAAGTAATACAGCGGCAGATTAAAAGCGATGATATTGACAAGTGGAATAAAATAGAGCGGAATAAAGAGAAAAAAGAGCGCTACCATAATGAAAATCCATTTGAGTGTTAGAAAAATGCTCTCTATGGTATTTGAATAGCCTATCATCTCTACATCTTGATAGTGCCTTGCCTGTATCTCACGCAGGATGTTATGGGTTAAAAAACCGATGACGAGCAGTGCTACAAAGATGGATGCATAGAGTGTTAAAAAACCGCCAATGGTATAGATGAAAAAAGTCGCTATCCATGATGTAAGTGCAGAGCTCATTAAAAATTTCATGATGGCAGTTCCGGCAAGAGTAGCTTGGAAACTCTCAGTATGCGGGACTCCGTTTTCAATGGTAGTCTGTGTTGTCTGTACTTCCATTGTTGTGAGTTGGTCCACACCCATACCTGCTACGATAAAGAAGAGAATATAGAGCACTATCATACTCAGTATAAAAGGCATAATGGAGTAGGTGATCATCTTCTTTGTGAAGAGATCTTTGAGACTGAGAGTGAGTATATTTGTTTCGTCATTCATTTATAGGTTTTCCTCTATGAGTTGAAATGCTTTTTGCATATCATCTTCGCTCATTTTACCGGATTTGTAAAACATGAGTTTTCCATTTTTGTCAAAAATGAGAATATTTGATGCATCATCACCAAGAGCCCACTCTTTTACAAGAACTTTGTTTTTGTCTTTAACGTAAATGGTCTTTGGAAACTCTTTTTGTTTGCTTTTGAGAATGGACTCTATAATGAAGTTTGGTTTCCAGGTAGCAGCAAGGTTGATAATGGCAATGCTGCCAAAAGCACCTTTTTTTCTGTACTCTTTTTTCTTGAGTGCTTGGGAAAATGCTTCATTGACATCTTTCTCATCAGGGTCTACATAGAACATGACATAGAGTTTATCGTGAAGCATATTTGAGTTCCACGCTTTAGCGTCTTTGACGAGTCCGCCATTCTCACCTGAGATGCTAACCTGCTTTGGTTGTTCACCGACTGTAACGGCAAAAAGATTTAGTGCAGCAAGAAGTGCTGCTAGTCCAGTTTTAATTTTCATTTTTTACTCCATAATTTTTGATTGAGCTTCAGCTCTTCTACGATGCCTATGGCAAGATGTAGTGTTGCTACATACTCCATTGCTATTTTATAGTTTAAAAGTGAACGAAAAACAGCCGGCTCGAACATATCGTCATTATACTCGATTGCCATATATATTTTTCCACGGATGAAAGAGACATAGAGTGGGTGTTTTGAGCGTTTTTTATAGTTTAAGAGCTTTTGCATAAGTGTATGGGTGAGGATATATCTCGCTTCGACCTGATCGGTTCCATAGACAACGAATGCCTTCTCAAATTCAGGTGAGTCCATTTTGACGAGCTGCTTGCGTGAGAAGTTGTTTGTCTGCAGCCATGAGCCGATGAGGTCGCCAAAGGTCGACTTGGCATAATCAGGCAGGATGACAGTCTCTCCGTAAAAGTTCTTATGAAAATCCGAAACGATGAAGAGTCCTTGAAAAATGGTACTCCATGACTCTCTGCCCTTGGAGTCTTTATGGCGTTTTTCTGCGTGAAAGTCAGAAAATGCAATGTCGATGCCGTCTATTTTCCCCCTTACATAGTCATTACCGCTGACACGGTCAGGCCGAGATGTAAAGAGTTTCGAGCGGTTGAAATTTGCAACGGGAATGTGCAGGTCTGGAATGTAGTCAAGATTTTCATCTATCTCATGTATGAGTGGTGCTATGACCTTTTGTTTAAAATCATTTGCGTAGTCACTGACTAGAAAACGGTAGAGCCATCCAAAACCCGCAAGGGCAAAAACACCCATAAAAAAGAGTACATCGACATCAACATATTTAAAACTTGAAAATGCAATGATGGCGACAATGACACCGTAGATGATGCCAAAGTTTATAACTCTTTTCTTAACTGCTTTTCTGTCCTCTTCAAGCTCCTGAAGCACAGGATAAAGGTTCTTGTAGTAAAAGTTGGTAAGTTCACTGATGGTTTTCATTATTTAGAAAACAGCTCACCTACATTGACATTTTTTCTCTCATCTTCCGTGATCTCAAAAACATCTTTTTCTTTGTAGCCCATCATGGAAGCCATTATGTTCGTAGGGATCATTTCAAGTGCGTTATTGTAGTCTGTAACAGCCTGATTGTAAGCACGGCGCGCTGCAGCTATCTGCTCTTCGACTTCATTAAGTGAGCGCTGTAGATGCATGACATTTTCATTTGCTTTGAGCTCAGGATAGTTCTCAACGGCTATCATAATAGAACCGAGTGCCTTTGAAATTTTAGCATCGAGATCGATTTTTTGTTTGTCTGAGATATTTGGCCGGTTTGCCTCACTTCTGAGCTTTGTCACCTCTTCAAGCAGAGATTTTTCATGATCCATATACTTTGATACCGATGCAACGAGATTGGGAATGAGGTCGTAACGCTTTTTGAGCTGAGTATCGACAGATGCGAAGATATTCTCTACTTGATTCTTCTTTACAACAAGGGAGTTGTACATTAAAACGAGAATAATCGCTATGACAATGAGTATGATGAGTGGTGTTGACATAAATCTACCTTCTGTTTGTTTTATTTATTATAGCAGATTATTTTTTGATTATATCTTGTGCTGCCAAGTAAGCGGATGCCCAGGCAAAAGCGAAGTTGTATCCACCACGGCGGCCGACGACATCAAGCGCTTCTCCTGTAAAGTAGAGATTTTTTTGTTTGTGTGATTCCATTGTCTTGGGATTGATTTCAGTCGTATCAATTCCACCACCGCTGACCTCCGCATGACGAAAACCGTGTGTCTCCTCGACTTCAAGTCTCCAGTTTGCAATAGTGTTGGCTATCTTTTTGGCCGTTTTTGTATTGATGTCTTTTGCCTCTGTTATAGGAGAGAGTTCTAAAAACTCCAATATATTTGTAGCGATCTTCAGCGGTAAAAGACCGACCAAGATGTCCACAAGAGTAAAGTGAGGCAGCTCTTTTGCAGTAGTAGTGATGTGACTTGCGATCTGCTGCTGCGTGAGACTTGGAAGCAGATTGAGTGAAACGGCTACGTGAGAATACTCCAACAATGCTTTGGAAGCCGCCTGCGAGATATCCAAAATCGCAAAACCGGAGACACCATAGTTTGTAAAGAGAATGTCTCCTTTTGTCGTAAACTTTTTTTGATGGTTGATAAAGAGCGTCACTTCGCCATCTACTTTCGCTCCTGCCATTTTATGTACTGCTTTTACGTCGATTTCAAGCTGTACAAGGCTTGGGTAAGGGGGAATGATGTTATGCCTGAATTCCTCTGCAAATGTCTCTGAGTCACTATTGCCGCCAAGATGTGAGGCAGCGCGTGAGCCTGTTGCTACGACAACTGCATCGTATTTGGCAAAAAACTCTTTTATAGAGTTTATCTTGGCATTGTAGTGAAAAACGACACCGAGACTTTTTGCATAGGTCTCATAAATTTTTGCGACACTTTTGGCTTCATTGGAGAGAGGATAGACCTTGCCGTCTGCTTTTACTTCTAGGAGCAGTCCCATAGAGTTTGCAAACTTCTCAAAAGCGTGAAAGTCAAAACTTTTCAGAGCATGTGCAACAAAGCTGGGATTTTCACCAAAATAATCCTGTACTGAGAGATTTCTATTTGTAATGTTGCAACGACCGTTTCCAGATACGAGAATCTTTTTTGCCACTTTGGCATTTTGCTCAAAAACAACGACATTATGACCTTTGCCGGCACAAAAAATGGCACAGGCTAAACCGCTTGCGCCACCACCGATGATTGCTATTTTTTTTGCCATTTTTTCAGCCTTACTCTTTAAATTTTGAAAGTTGGATCAGGTAGGGATCAAAAACAAATCCATACTCTTGTATGATTTTTTTATTGAGATAGGGTTGTGTCGTTTTACCAAAATAGAGTGAAACAAGCACTCCATACTCCAAATAGGCAGGGTCATAAGCAAAGGAGACAATTTTATTTTCATTTGCCCATTTAGCGATCTCACGCAGCTTTTGTTCTGTATGTTCTAGAACAATGATCGCATCAGGTTTTTGTTTCACAGCATCTTGAAAGTGCACTGCTTTTACTACTATTTTTTTATTGAGCAGCATATCAGGGTAGTCTGCTTGAATTGCATTTTTGAATTGCATAGCTGCACTGTTGTCAATCTGTTTTGCCACAATATAGATACGCAAGAGTGTATTATCACTCTTTTGAATGCTTGATTCAAGCAGGGCGATCTTTACAAAGAGTTTGGCTTCAATATCGATGATATTGGAGTCATACTGTTTTGCAGAGAGTTGTAATAGTATGAGAAAAAGAAGAGCAAGGACTCTTTTTATCATCGCATACTCCACTCTAAAGAGAGCCAAAAGGAGCGTCCGTCACGATGAAAATCATCTAGGTAGGTTCCTGTACCGCTATAGCTTTCATTTCCCAGTTGTGACGGAAAAGCTACATCTGCATCAAAAATATTTTTTGCACTTGCCTGTATACAAAAGACACCTTGCGTGAAGCTAAGTGTTTGATCAAACATTGTATAGCCATGCAGTGCGCTGCGTGAATCACCGGCCTCTCTTTTTCTATCACCGACATAGCGAAGTTTACTTGCAGTATGCCATTTGGAAGTTATTTGATAGTAGAGCATAGCATTTGCCAGATGATTGGCAACAAAAGGAACATCAGTATGCTCTTTTGTACGCATTTGCATATAACTGTAGTTTGCCTGCAGTGTGAGTTGTTGATTCAAAGGCGTTTTTTCCTCGAACTCTGCACCGTAGGAGTATTGTGTATCTGCATTGTGCATAACATATGCAGCATCTCTGTAGATGAAATTTTTCATATCGGAATAAAAAATATTGACCCTTAGCCATTTGTCAAAAGCTGCTTCATATGTATAGGCAAGTTCCAGCGTATCTATAGTCTCTGATTGCAGGGAACTGTTGCCTTGAAATTGACTTGTACTACCGTAAAGTTCTACCCATGAGGGTACTCTAAAAGAGCGTTGGTACATAAGTTTGTAACTTTGTGTCTCATCGGCCGTATAAAGAAGCGATAATTTTGGAGCGAGGCTCGATTCTGCATCATTATAGTTGTCATATCGCAGTCCGATATTACCTGTGAAGTGTGTTGAAAATGTATAGATGTCGTTGAAGTAAAGAGCATACTCTCTTCTTGTAAGATTGTTTTTAAGACCATTGTTAGGTAATTCAATGTCCGTATCTTCAGAAACCGAAGGATCGTTAACAAAATATTTTGTATCGTTTGCCTTTGCTTGAGAAAGGAATAACCCAAAGAGGGCATTATGGACTTTGTTTTGATATTTTAAAGCAGCATCTGCATAGACAACATACTCTTTATAGTAACCGTTTCCTATGAGGTCGTAAGCTTGTCCAAGTAAACTTAGTGGTCTGAGTCGTGATTTTCCTGTATATTTGTACTGTTTATAGCCTATTTTTGCATCAATGGAACTGTTTTTGGATATTTTAGGCGTATAGCGAAGTTCGTTGATAAAAGAGGTGTTTTGAAGATTCTTTGGATCTTGAACAATAGGCCATGCTCCATAGCCATAGAAGTTCTGTGTATTTTTTTCAAGCCATCTGCTTGTCAGTGAAAGTTCTTTTGCAAATTGCAGTGTTATGCCTAAGGATTTATTTGTAAAGTCTTCATAGGAGGTAAAACTGTTTTGCATAGGTAAAAGGGAATAAGAATTGTACTCGCGAGAGTTGTCATTCTTTACAAAAAAACCATCAAGAGCTAGTTTTATGCCATTTGCATTGACATTTTGCGTAAATCCGATGTTGTGATTGCCAACAGTGCTGACATTTGTAAAGAGGATATTCTCTTTATGTGCGGAGGCTTTTGTGATGACATTGATAACACCGATGTGGGCATAGGAGCCATATAAAGCAGAAGCAGGTCCTCGAATGACTTCAATTCTTTGTATACTCTCTATAGGCATATCAAGATAAAAATAGCTTGAACCGGCAAGTTCTGTATTGATACTGATACCGTCAATCATCAGTTTTATCTTATCGCGAACAAAGGATTTGTTTCCCCGCATAATGATCTCTGTTTTGCTCCGGCTGTTCCCATAGAGAGTTCTATTCCCGGAACAGTGCCCAGTGCATCATAGAGATTTGTAATACCAAGTTTTTTGAGCTCATTTGCATGCAGGACAGAGACAATGGCAGGTGTTTTGTTGATGTTGAGTTTCGTTTTTGCAGTGATCTCAGAAGCGTCATTCAAATCTTCAAGCAGATGTAGTTTGTCGATTTCATCTCCAAAAACAACTATGGTTACAGCTATAAATATTAAAACTATTCTTTTCATTGTTTTTCCCCTTGTAGCGGTATCTTTATACTAAAACAACATCCTCTTTTTGTGTTATGAACCAAGAGAGTTCCGCATAATTTTTTATCGACAATATTTTTAGCGATGTAGAGTCCTATACCTGTTCCGTGAGAGGCTGGTTTTGTACTGAAGTAAGGCTCAAAAATTGAAGAAATGATATCCTCAGGAATACCTCCTCCATTATCCTCAACAGCTATAATACCTTCCTTTTCATTTTTCGAAATAACAATGAAAATTTCACCAAAAGAGATGCTTTTGTCTGTTATTTTACTATGCAGCGCATCTTTTGCATTATTAAGCAAAATTAAAAGCAGTTGTTTAAATTCATTTTCAATACCTTCAAAAAGGAGTGGTGTTTTTTCTATAAGCTTAATGTGAATATGATGTGCTTTTAACTCATCTTTTAAAATCTTCAGTATATCTTCAATACTCTCTTTTGGGTTGAACAACTCTTTCTTACCTTGTGGATTGAGAAAATTACGAAAATCATCGATCGTATCAGACATATAGTTGGTGTTTGCTGCAATGAGTGCGAGTTTTTCACGTAAGTTATTGTCATCGACCTTGCCGAGCATCGCTTCCATTTCAAGATTTGAGACAGAGATACCGATGATATTAAGTGGTTGTCTCCACTGGTGTGCAATAGACTCGAGGATCTCCCCCATTGCCGCTTGACGCGATTGATGCAGCATTAGCTGTTCTTGTTTCTGCACTTTTTGCACTTCTTCTTTTATGTCGTCTTTGAGTTTTTCGTTGAATGTTTTGAGCTCTTGGAGGTGCTGCTCGATTTCGCCCATCATTGTGTTGGCAACATTTGCAATGGTCTGTATCTCTTGACTTCTATTTCTAAAGCGGATAACTTTTCTTTTTTTGGATTGTGAATACATTCTTAGGATATGAGCGATTGTTCTGAGCGCATTTAAGTCTTGTTTGACATATACATAGAACATTGAAAAGAGAAAAAGGGTGAGCAGAAAAATATATAACTGTAAGGTCAAGATTTGCTGCTGCAGGGTCTGGATATAAGCATTTGAGTAGTGTATTGTTATAGTTGCAATTTTTTTATGTGTAAAGGGGTCAATAATATTCGTTGTATAGGAAAAAAGTTTTTTTGATTTTGCATGTGTCTCTTTTTGTTTTGTGATACTGTGTTTATCAGCATATCTGACTTGTATAGACTCTACTCCATTGGCCTGTAGGATTGTTTTGAGCAGTTGTTCAAACTGTTTTTCTTGGTTAAAGGAGATATCATAGGCCATGGCCGGTTTGAGAGTATTGAGAATCAGTTTTATTTTATCTGCTTCTGATTGATTTAAAATTTTTTCAAAAGAGGTGGTTATGAAGAGATAGGTAAAGATATTTAAAAGAAGAAAAATAAGCCAAAAGAAAAAACTGAATTTGGCTATAAGTGTCTTAAACATCTTTTTCCTTTCCTTTAGAGATGCACTATCTTAGCACCAAATCCACCCATATACTGTGGTGCATCCTCAAAGCCTTTGACACGTGGATGCTGCTTGAGAAACTCTTTGACAGCATAGGAGAGTTTTCCTGTACCGATACCATGATAGACGATAACCTCGTCCCAGCCGTTGATAAGTGCATCATTTAAGAACTTATCGAGCACTTCTGTCGCTTCATCGGCTCGCATACCGTGCAGGTCACATTTTAATCCTGCTTTTTTTGTGACATTGAGATTGACATTGGTTGTCGCTTTTGTTTTGACGATTTTGGTATGTTTGAGATGTTTTGTTTTCACGCGCACCTTCATACCGTTTACTTCAATGATAGCCTCGTTTTTGCCTTTCATCGCAACAATAGTACCGCTTTGTGAGTGATATTTTACTTCATCACCGACTTTAAAAGTTACTTCGCGTTGGATGTTCTCTTTTTGCTCACGCGGCAGTTTTTTATTTGCAGCATTCATGGCACGGTGAATCTCTTTTACATCGCTACCGCGAGCCGCTTTTTTTGCTTCGTTTATGGCAAGATCATATTCACGTTTGAGCTTGGCTTTTTGCTTTTGGAGTTCTCTGTGCAGCTCCTCTTTTTGCTCTTTGAGTGCAAGCTCTTTTTTTTGCAGTGCTTCGATCTTCTCATCAACGGCTTTGTGTTTTTGTTTGAGTTCACGCTCAAGCTGACTTCCACGCTCAATAAGTAAAGAGAGTTTTTCGGAGTTGTCTCCATAAACTTTTTTTGCTTCATTTACCAAACTGTTGGCTATGCCATAGCGTGAGGCGGTCTCAAAAGCGTAACTTTTTCCAATGATGCCCTGTATAAATTCATAGGTAGGACGACGAGATCCCTCGTCATAAACGGCTGCCATAAGCTCTACATCGTCACGATCAGCCATAAGAGCTGCCAGGCGTTTATGGTGGGTAGTGACAACAACTTTATGTCCACGTTTGATAAGATCGTCCAAAATGACCTTAAAAAGGGCTGCCGCTTCATCAGAGTCTGTTCCGAGTTCTATCTCATCAACACCGATAAGCGCAGATTTATAGCCAAATATATGTGCAAACTGCTGCATACGTCCTGCAAAGGTCGAGATGTCATTTTTTACATTTTGCGGGTCATCGATGATGGCTTCAATGGCTTTGAAGTTCCCAATGTGGGATTTGTTCTCATTGAGTCTCATCGGAATAATGTATTTTGCCATAAATGCAGCGGCAAGAATGGATTTGAGCAGCATTGTTTTCCCGCCGGCATTGACACCCGTGATCATCAAAATATTTTTTGAAAAATCGACACTTATCGGTTTTGCATTATGCAGGGCAGGGTGGATAAATTCATGCAGGAGTATTTTAGAATCTTTTTGGCTTTTAAGAAGTTGGAGATTCTTACTCTTTGCAAAAAGGACACGTGCTTGGTAGTTGTCAAAACGGGTAAACTCTTTGTCTATAAAGTTAATAAAAGGCAGGAGTTCTGCAAGCTTTTGAGAAAACTCCTTTGCATAGTTGTAAAAGATGGCTTCACGCTCTTGTTCTATGTAGCGGATTTTCTCTTTTGTCTTTAAAATAGCATCAGGAGCGACATAGAAAAAGCCGCCGCTACTGCGCCCAATAACAGCACCTTTGAGCACATGGTTAAAGCCGCCGCGCACAAGCAGACACTCTTCGTTGTTGATGTAGTGAACCTGTGTATCGACAAGGTAACCGGCAAGTTTCGAGCTGTTCATCATACGTTTGAGCGAGCCGCTCATCTCGTTTTTATACTCTTTGATTCTTTGTGAGAGTCCAAAGAATGTCTCATCGAGATTCTCTTCAAATTTTCCTTCACTTGTGAAGTACTTTTCGACTTCTAAAAAATGCTCAGGAGTGATGATCTTCGCCATCCACTCCCCAATGAGTCCCTCAAGGTCACGATTTTTAAAGTAGCGAAAATAACGCACGACTTTAATGACTTCAAAAATCTGTTCAAAGTTGAGTACACCGTGTTTTTTAAGATGGAGTTTTATCTCTGTGAAGTCTGCAATTTTCGGTGGTGCTTTAAACTCAAGTGCATCAAGGGCTTTGATGTAGCGAAAATGCAGCTCTTGATCACCCTCTATATAGAGCGAGTGTTTGCGTGAGAAGAAACTCTCAAACTCTGCAATATGCTGTTGCAGGTCGAGTTGCGTGATAAGTTTTGTGATTTTATTTTGTTTATTATCTATTGACATGTGGAAGCATCTATCATCTCTGCATAGTGCGGAGTGTTCTCTTTGCCTATAAAGGTATATGTCCCTACACTGAGCGAATAACTTGAGAGATTTACCTCTTTGTTATTTTCGCAGTGGAGTGTTTTACCTTGATTGTATTTTGTAACGACAGCGAGTAGTTTTTGACTCTGCTCATTTTGATAGGTATTGTAAGCAATGGCACTGTAAATGAGCACAAAGAGCACAAGAGTAATGGATATCTTGTGTTTGCGTGAGAGTTCTGTAAAATAGTGCATAACAACAAAGAGTGCCGCGAGTGCAAAAAAAGAAAAGATATAGGCCACTTAACTGACACCTCTGATTTGGTATGTAATGTCACCGGCACCAAAACCGATGATAAGTCCTTTATCGAGTGTCTCAAGGTTCTCTTTGTCCTTTATGACAGTGATCGTGTTGTTTGCACGCTTGATGGAGTCCGCGAGTGTAAGGTTGTAATCTTTAAACTTCTCTTTGAAATCTATATTTCGTGGTGCTTCTCCAGCTGCCCATACAGGCAAGATAATAAGCTCGGCAGCGCCTTCGAAACATTTAATGAACTCATCGAGATTGTCAATTGTTCGTGAGTATTTATGCGGTTGCCAGATAGCTGTTATTTTATCAAATCCTTTGAGCTGTGCATATTCTTTGACAGATTCAAAAGTCGCTTTGATCTCTGTTGGATGGTGCCCGTAATCATCAATGATGACACTCTCATTTTCAAGTGAGATGATATCAAAACGTTTTTTGATGCCTTTAAAAGTTAAGAGTTTTTTACGAATCTCTTCTATGTCCATAGATTCGTTAGCTGCTAAAATAGCAAGTGCAGCATCGAGTGCGATGTGCTTTCCAAATCCCCATACATCAAAACTTCCTAGATCATGGAGTGTAAAACGAGTGTGCGGTTCATTGTTGATGAGTACATATTCGATGTTTTGAATATCTTTTGAAGGATAGAGCCACTGAGCATCCACTTCATCTTTGAGTGTCGCAAGAAAAGGATCTTCGGCATTTAAAATTCGGCATTTCGCAGAGTTTATAAATCTTTTGTAGAAGTCATAAAAACGGTCATAATTGTAATCATAATACTCCATATGTTCCGGTTCTGCATTGATAACGATGGCACAGTAAGGGTTGGAGTTAATGAAACTCCCGTCACTCTCATCAGCTTCAAAGATCATAACATCACTTTTTGCATCATAACGGACATTTGAACCAAAGGCTTTGGATTCTGCACCAATGATGGCTGAACCGTCCATAATAGAAGCAAGAATTGCGGTTGTGGTACTTTTACCATGTGCTCCGGCAACAGAATAGACTTTTTGGTCATCTAAAATCTTTAGCAGGGCTTCACGACGAGCAAGGACCTCTATGCCTTTTTCTTTGGCTGCTATGACTTCTGGATTATCAGGACGGATGATAGCAGAGTGTACTACGAGATCTTGATCTGTAATGGCAGAGCTTGCGTGAGGAATAGTGACATCAATACCTAAAGAGCGTAATTTTTTTGTGATGAGTGTCTCTTTGATGTCCGAGCCACTGACTGTGTGGCCTTTGTACTGCATATATTGTGCAAGTCCGGAGATGCCTATGCCGCCGATTCCAATAAAGTGAATTTTCATAGCGTTAGTCCTCTTGGCTTTTTATAGAATTAAGCAACTCTTGTGCCTCTTTTACAAAACGAGAGACATAAAAAGTACCGGCAAGTTCCGTTGCTTGCAAGTCAGCAAGCTTCTCTAAAAAATCGTCAAGTGTGAGATTTTCTAAAGCAGCTGCTTGGTGCACCTTCATAGCATCAGAGAACTTTGCATCATTGCTGAGTCCTCCAAGTACTTCAAAAAGTGCTGCTGAATCTTTTGGGCTTCCTGCTGAGTAGTGCTCCATAGCATACTCATAGAGTGCACGCAGTGTGGCAAAGTCTTGTACTTCATTCATATCCATAGTGCGGTGTGCCTCAAGTGTTTCTATCAGCTTCTCAAGGGCAAGGTCAAGAATGTTTGCGTAATAACCATGCAGTGTATCTTCATCTAAGAGTTCATGAGCCTTTTGCTTTAGAACATAGAGTGCTGCGATGTCTGCTTCTTTTTGTGCCTTTAATATCTTTGCTTTGAGTTCCTCTTTATTCACCTAAACACTCCTTTATACGCGTTAATGCATCTCTTGTCATCTCTGCACTCTCTACAAGTGCAATTCTCACATAGCCAACACCCGGGTTTTGTCCTTGTCGGTCTTGGCGTGCTAAAAATTCTCCCGGCAGGACTTTGACATTGTATGCTTCATAGAGTTTTTTTGTAAACGCCAAAGCATCACCGACATAGAGCCAGATGTAAAAGGTCGCTTCAGGTATCTCTGTGCCTAAAATCTCATGTGCTATTTGAAAATTTTCTTTGTATTTGTCGCGTGAAGATGCAACATGTGCTTCATCACTCCACGCAGCAGCAGCGGCTGCCTGTAGTGGAAGCGGGGAAGCACACCCGACATAGGTTCTGTACTTCATATACTCCTCTAAGATAGTTGCATCACCGGCGATGAAACCTGAACGCAGTCCTGGGGCACAGGAGCGTTTTGAGATAGAGTTTATGACTAAAATATTTTTAAAATCACTGTTACCGATATGTTGTGCAGCTTCAAGCAAAGATGGTGGTGCGCTTTGTGTGTAGATTTCACTGTAACACTCATCATTTAAAAGAACGAAGTCATATTGCAGTGCCAGTTTTACCCACTCTCCAAGCTCTTGAAGTGTCAGTGTTGCTGCCGTAGGATTATTTGGAAAGTTGATGATGATCAAGTCAGCTCTTTTTAATTCCTCTTTGGAGAGTGTCGGTTTGAAGTTGTTCTGTGCATCAAGGTTAATGTGAATCACCTCAGAGCGTGTTGCAATGGCTGCACCTTCATAGATCTGATAAAAAGGATTTGTATAGGCCATTACGGGATTTTCTTTATCAAAAAGTAAAAATTGCGGGAAATTGAAAAGTACCTCTCTTGTTCCAAAAGTAGGGATGATTTGCGCATCATCAAGTGTGACGCTAAATCGTTTTTGTACAAAAGTACGCATCGCTTCACGCAGTGATGCTTCTCCTGTCGTTTTAGGATATTTTTTCAGTAGAGGAGCATGCTCACAAAGTGCCTCTTGAATGAATTGCGGTGTTTGAAACTGTGGCTCACCTATGGTTAAAACAGAAGGCGTATAATTTTTATTTGGTATAATGTTTTGTAGTAAAACATTTAGTTTTTCAAATGGATATGGTTCAAAATGCATAATTTTTTCACTTTATTAAATTAATGCAATTATATCGAAAAAGTATTTATTTACCATTAGGAGTTGTTATGAAAGTATGGTTGAGTATTGTTCTTGTGCTCTTGGTTGTTGTGAGTTCAACACTGCATGTCGATGCAAGAGCGATGCAACTTTTAGATACTTCCTTTGATCGGGCTATGGTGGCTTTTGGACTTGCAAAGGCACTCAATGCCGTCATTTCACTTATTCAGGGAACAGAACTCTCACTTACACCTGTAGGGATTGGTCTTAATTTCAGTGTTGGGGAAGTGCTTGATCCCTTTAATGACATAGTTGAGCGTTTCTCGTGGATTATGCTACTCTCTTCTGTTTCATTAGGAATTGAGAAGCTTTTACTGACTTTGAGTTCAAAACTCTTTTTACAAGTAGTTCTTGGGGCGAGTGCGATTGCAACGCTAGCACTTCTTTGGGTAAAACAGCTTAAAAGTTCTGTTGCTCTTGCATATAGCTTAAAACTGTTTGCCTTATTACTTCTTTTGCGTTTTTTTGCCATTGTTTTTGTTCTCTCCTCTGAGCTTATGTATGATACATTACTACAAAATGAGTACCAACAAGCTACCGAGGTAATTAGCGCAACACAGGAACAGCTTGAAGATATTGAGAGTCAAAACAAAGCGATTTTAGAGAGTAAAAAAGAGCAGGGTTTTTTTGATTCACTTGAAGGAAAATACAGCGGCATTATTGCAAGTCTCAATGTTTCAAAGCAGTTGGAGTCTTTGCAAAAAAGTATTGATGAAGCAACGCGAAATATTATTACGCTTATTACTGTTTTTGTGTTTCAAACGGTGATTTTACCGCTCTTTTTTCTCTGGATATTTGTTGTTCTGTTTCGATGGATATTTGGCTACGAAAATGATAAACTGAAATTAGTGTACAATAACTAAAATCTTTAAACTTATAGAAAAAACAGATGAAAATAGTATTATCAACGCTAGCAGCATTGCTGTTAATAGGATGCAGTGAGAACAAATCCACAACACAAGAAAGTGAAAAAGCAGCGGCAGCTGTAAAAACTACTACGCAAGAAGTAGTTTCTTAAAAGAAAACAGAAGATAAAACTGCACAAGAGATTGTCGCTGATGTACAAAAAGCGGTTGCAGCACCAAAAACAGTAGTTGAGACACCAAAAGAAGAACTGCCAAAGCCAGTAGCAACAGCAGCAGTAGATGGTGCAAAGCTTTTTACAGCTTGTTCAGGTTGTCATGGTGCAAAAGGCGAGAAAAAAGCGCTTGGAAAATCACAGATTATTGGTGGTTGGGAGAGTGCAAGAATTGTTACTGCTCTTAAAGGCTATAAAGACGGTACATACGGTGGTGCTATGAAAGCGGTAATGAAAGGGCAGGCCTCAAAGCTGAGTGACGCCGAGATAAAAGCGTTGGCAGATTATATTTCAGAACTTTAACTGTTTGCAACGACTCTGTAGCCGACTCCATAAACACTTTCTATGGAATCGGCCGGTACCTTTTTGCGTAATTTAGAAACAAGTTTTCTAATGTTTTGTGCATCAATACTCTCTTCTTGGCTTAAATAGTAATTGACAATATCTTCATTTGGAAATATTTTTCCACTTTGACTTGTTAAAATATCGAGAAAGATTATTTCATATTTTGTAAGATAAATACTCTCTTCACCCTCTAGTAGCAATTTATTCTCTCTGTCATATCGATGGTTTTTATCTAAGTTTATAATGTGTGGTGCAGGTTGTAGGCTGCGTGGAGTATTAAGAAGCTTCTTAGAAACTTTCAGAAGTACTGCTATGAGTTCTTGATAATCAATTGGTTTTTTTATAAAATGAGACACCCCCATATTAATTAAGGGAATAAGGTATTTGGATTCATCATGGGCAGAGAGAATAATGATGCTTTGTTGTGGATTTATCTCATAAAGCTTTTGAGCTAGTTCTACACCATCCATATTCGGCATTCTAATATCTGTTAGAACAATATCATATATACTGTTCTTATAAAGTGCAAGTGCCTTATCACCGTCATCAACAGCATCTATTGTTTTAAAAAAGTTTTTTAGGATCTCTACAGTACTCTCACGCAGTTCCTGATGGTCCTCTGCAAACAAAAGTTTTAAATTGCCTGTGTATTGTAATAACTCTTTTGAATGTGTCATGTTTAATTTTTCTTTAGTTTTTTGCTAAGTATATCAAGTATTGCTAATATATTCAATAAACAGTGATACAATTTCAGAAATGAGGTATAGGATATTTAATGAAAATTATAGTGAATGGACAAGAAAAAGAATTTAAGGAGAATATAACGCTGCAAGAACTCCTTGAGGCTTTGTCACTAGAAGGTAAAGTTATGGCAGCAGCTGTCAATATGAACATTGTAAAGCAGGATGAATGGCAAAATTATATTTTGCATGAGGGTGATAAACTAGAACTGCTTGACTTTGTCGGCGGGGGATGATCGCTCTATTGTCACAACAGCAACAGCATATTCACCATCATGTGTGATGGAGAGAGCCGTATTTATAATATTAAACTGTTGGACGATGTTGCGTGAGAGGGCGAGTTTTGGAGCGCCTTTTGTGTCTTTGTAGATTTTCATATCAAAAAAAGAACAATCTTTTCCAATTCCAGTGCCAAGGACTTTTGAAAAGGCCTCTTTAGCAGCCCAAAAACCTGCAGCCGTTTTAGGACTTTTGATAAGTTCCATCTCTTCTTTGCGTAAAAACCTCTTTAGAGCTTTATTCCCGAAGCGCTCTATAAAGCGTTCCATACGAGAAGTCTTGATGATATCTATACCTATCATTGAAATTTACTGAATGACGAACTCGGTAAAATAGATACCTTTTATTCTTCCATCTGTCAGCATTGCATTCAAAGTATCCATGATTTGCTGGGAAACTTTTTGCTTGCCTTTTTTTGATGAGATCTCTTCTAGGGTTTTTGATGAGAGAATACGAATGATTCTGTCACGCAGCACAGGTGCTTTTGCATCAAGCTCCATACTCAACTCTTCACCTTCAAGTTCAAGTGACATTGTGACTTTGAGGTATCTTCTTCCAGAGTCGCTTTTTAAGTTTACAGTAAACGTATCGAGTGGATAGAGTGTACCGATCTGGTCTAACTTTCGAGTATCTTCAAAACTGCTTGAACTGCTTCTGCTTGACTGTTTGGAAACTGTTTTCTCTTTTACCTGTGGTGTAGTTGTCACATCAATGGCTTCATCATCACCACTCATCAATAAAACTGCAACCACAGCTCCAATGATTATGATAAGTGTCAGTACAATAATGATGATAATCATCAGCAAATTACTTGATTTTTTCTCTTTGGGTGCAGATTCTTCTTCTTTTGTCTCTTCTTCAGCCATATTTCTTCCTTGAAATGAATATTTTGTTTTGTATTATATCGAATATTATGAAAATTTATTAAGGTTGATCTTGTAAAACAAGCTCTTTTAATGGTAAAAATTCATATGTTTCTGCATTATAGTATTCAATTTTTCCTGTTTCTATATCGTAACACCATCCGTGAATATGCAGAGAACCCTCTTCAAAGCGCTTTTTTACACTTGGATATGTGAGGATATTATCGATTTGATTGATAACGGAGAGCTTTTCCGTTAAACGTAAAAGTGCTTCTTTGTCTGCATCGGATCCAAGACTCAGTATTGCTGATTTTTTAGCATTTTCTCCAAGTTCAAGCCATTTTTTTGTATGTATTAAAGATGCATCCTCAATGGGCTCATAGAGATGTTGACAAGCACCACAGTGTGTATGCCCGCAGATTATAACCTCTTGTACCTTTAAAACACTCACTGCATATTCTATACCAGATGCTGTTGCGTGAAAATCTTCATCAGGTTGATAAGGAGGGACAAAATTGCCGACATTGCGAATGACAAAAAGGTCTCCGGGATTTGTTTGGAGCATCAAATCAGGAATGACCCTTGAGTCTGAACAGCCTATAAAAAGAGCCTTTGGGGATTGTCCGCTTTTTACGAGTTCAAGAAGGGATTCTTTATTTTTTTTAAAGTATGTTCTAAAAAGCTCATTTCCTTTTGCATACTCTTGGAGATTCATTGTACGTCCTTATGAACAACAGGTGATATTTAAAGACTTTATGATATCTTCAAAAATATCTCCGGTCTCACGATCGGAGTCATGATACTCAATGACCAATACTTCTTTTTTACCATTGGCAACTTTTGTCGTATACATCTCTTCAGGTTTTCTTTCATATTTTGCAAGGATAGCGTCAACATGTTCGTTTACGCACTCTTTTTCTTCAGCTGTCTCGTAAGCGATCGCCAATCGTGCAAATCTCTCTTCACTTCTAAATTCAGTATCAATCATTTTTTGCCTTCTAGAATTTTATTCCGTAATTATACTACTAATATAAAAAAAATCAACTTTAGAGAGGGCGATTTTAGTACCACTCTAAGAGTTTTGTTACTTCATCGACTATATATGTCTTCATAAGTGTTTTTTCAAGAGGTTTCTTGGCTACAAGCGCCTTGTTGATATTTTGCATTTTTGCCTCTTTGAGTCTTACGTCAAGCCCATAGACCTCTCTTACATCGCCGACAAGAGAGACTTCGCCTATGAATACGGTCTCTTTTGATATAGCACGGTCACGAAAACTACTGATAATGGCGGCAAGTATTGCCAAATCTGCTGCTGTTTCGGTGATTTTGATGCCTCCTGTGATGTTGATAAAGACATCATATCCTGAGAGTGGGATCTCGAGTTTTCTCTCTAAAAGGGCTAGCAGCATATTGAGGCGATTGTTGTCAAATCCTGTAGCTTGGCGTTTTGCATTGGGTGTGTGTGATTCAGAGACTAAAGCTTGTACTTCAAGAATAATAGGACGGCTTCCCTCCATAACAACAGTCAGGGCAGAACCGCTTTGCTGAGAGTTTCGATTGAAAAATCGTGAAGCAATATCTGTCGCACTTACCAAACCTTCTGCTTTCATCTCAAAAACACCGATTTCACTTGTTGCACCAAAACGATTTTTGAAACCTCGTAAAATGCGCAACTCCTGTGATGAGTCTCCCTCAAAATACAAAACAGTGTCGACCATATGTTCAAGTACCCTAGGACCAGCAATAGAGCCCTCTTTTGTGATATGCCCAATGATGAATATCGCCAAATCCTTCTCTTTGGCGATGCGCATCAATTCAAAAGTTATTTGACGAACCTGCGTGACAGAACCGGGGGCTGAACTGATGTTTTCAGAATAGATGGTTTGAATGGAATCGATAATGAGAAAATCATAGGCTCTGTGCTCGAGTTCGACTAAAATCTGCTCAAGGCGTATCTCACTTAAAAGATAAAGCGAATCATGGTTTGATTTGAGACGATTGGCACGCAGTTTTATCTGTGATGTTGACTCTTCGCCTGTTACATATAAAACATCTTTCTTTGTTGATGCAATATTAGCACCTACTTTTAAAAGTAAGGTTGATTTTCCTACACCGGGACTGCCTCCAATGAGGGTAAGGGAACCGGGAACTATGCCTCCGCCGAGTACATTGTCAAGCTCTATATCAAGAGAAGAGAATCTATATATTTCCTCTTCAACAACATCATTGATGCTGACTGCTTTTGCACTGCTGCCTGATGTGGATTTTGCCTGTTTGACAACCTCTTGTTGATGCTCACTCAGTTCAATAAAACTATCCCATGCCCCGCAGTTGGTACATTTTCCCATCCATTTTGGAGTGGTAAGCCCGCAGTGTTGACACTCAAAGAGTGTTTTTTTCTTAGCCATGAACAGCCTTTTGTAAATTTTCTATAATTATAGAGGATATTGGAGTAATAAGTATATAATATGACAATCTGTCATATTATATACTCTCTATGAGGGGGTAGTTAAAGAGAAATATCCGTTTTATGGAAGAATATTGAGTCCAATAACAAGGCCTGCTGCAATTGTATAGCCTTTTGGTCCATCAATGGTAGAATCTTCATATTCGGCAATCAATGCGATATTTTCTTTTATTTCATACTCAATGCCTGCACCATACAAGATACCTGTGTCACTTTTGTCAACATTCAGTGCAGAGATTTTTTCTTGTTCGTACTCGATACCTGTTTTTACAAATACGGCTAAAGGCTCATTGATATGATATGCGTAAAGAAGATCGAGAGAAACACTGTTGTATTTTCCTGTTGCTTTTGTCTCTTCAGTTGGCGTTGTTTCAGTAATATCAACGTCTGCATATGCATAGTCAAGTTCAATGTTAACACCATATCCAGTTCTATAGCCAATGTCTATACCGAAACCTTTTCCATCTTTTCCCTCAACACGAGCATCGCCTTCTGTAATTGTATCACCATTAGAAACCAAACCTTTTATGACAACATATACTTTTTCTTCTTTGTGACGTAAATTACCATTTTCTTCATTTTCATTTATAGCTTCTTCATTTGCCATTACAGTGCTTGCAGATAAGAGTGCTGCAAGTGCTACTGTTGTAAGTTGTTTTTTCATTTGTTTTCCTTTAGTTTAGATTTGGAATTTTAACATAAAAAGAGCTTATGCTTCTTGTTCATATATTGCATCTAACAGACCATCGACAAATTCAAATTTGTTAAAGGGTGTCAGGTTTTCAGGTTGTTCACCTGTTCCTACATATAAAATAGGCAGCTCAAGAGCGTAGGCAATAGAGAAGATACTTCCTCCTTTTGCCGTGCCGTCAAGTTTCGTGATGATAATACCGTCGATGCCTATCATCTCATGGAATGCTTTTGCCTGCGTAATTGCAGAGTTACCCTGTGTGCCGTCGATGATCAAAATAGTACGATGTGGTGCACCTTCATGTGCTTTTGCACAGATACGGTTGATCTTTTTAAGCTCATTTGCCAAGTTTGTCTGTGTATGGAGTCTTCCTGCTGTGTCGATGATGACATTGTCAAAGCCTTTGGCTTTTGCAGAGTCGATGGCATCGTAGGCAACGGCAGAGGAGTCATGTCCCTGTTTTGATGCAACAATGGGAATATCGAGTCGTTTGGACCAAAGGGTAAGCTGCTCAATGGCTGCAGCGCGAAAAGTATCGCCCGCCCCTAAAATAACCTTTTTGCCTTCATTCTTGTATTTTTGTGCCAGTTTTGCAATGGTTGTTGTTTTTCCTGCGCCATTGACACCGACAATCAACTCTACAAAAGGAGGCGTATAGGCAGGTTCTTTATACTCTGCATAACGGAGTGTCGCTAAAAGCTTTGATCGTAAAATCTCGCGTGTTACATTTTCCTGATAGATCTCACGCAGGATGATCTCAACAAGTTCATACTCGACATCGGCTTCAAGCAGGATATCTTCGATCTCATCTTTTGTGAACGTGATCTGCTTCTTCGGTGCGACTGTTTTAATGGCATCGACAGTTTTGCCAAGTGATTTTTTAATAAATCCAAACATATTATAGTCCCAATGCGCGTTTAATATCACTCTCGATAAACTCTTCTTCTGCGGCGCCTTGGTAATATTTCAGTACTTTGCCATCTTTGTATAACACAAGAAGAGGAATACCAAAGTTGTTGCCAAGTTGCAGTTTTTTAGCGACTTCATCGATTAAACGGCTGTTCTCACTCGAATTGACCACTGTATAGTCTGCAGAGTATTTGCTTTTAAAAGTCTCGAGTTTCGAGTTTGGAATATTTTCTTCAATTGTCAGACCAATGATTTTTATGTTCTCTTTGTACTTTTTTTGAAGGGATGCAAGATGTGGTGCTTCTGCCTGACAAGGCGGGCACCATGTAGCAAAGATATCCAAGATTAAAATCTTTGCTTTTGAATTATCCAAAGTATAACCTTCATCTGTTTTTTTCAGTACTAATTGCTTATTGTCGGTAGATGTAAGGACGATTTCGTTTTTTGCTAAAAGTGCATTTGCCTCTTCTTGGGATTTCTCTTCTGAAGAACAGCCTTGAAAAAGAAGTGATATTGCGAGTAAAGAAGATAAAAGTGTGATTTTTAACATGAAGATTTAACCTTTGTTTGTGTAAAATATGGCGAAATTATATCCATAAAGATTTTATATGCCTCTTACAAAAAGTAAATTTAGAGAAAAATGTTTAAAAAAACTTGCAAATACAAAGCAAGAGAGAAAATACTATAGAGATTCTCTACTCAATAAAGCCCTTTTGCGTGAGATTCAAAGCAAAAAAAGAAAAAATATTCTCTTCTATTATCCGTTACCAAATGAAGCAGATATCCGAAAAACTTTGCAAAAACTACGGAAAAAACATACCGTTTATTTACCGTTTATGGTGGGTAAAAGCTTTAAAATGGTACCATTTAGATTACCGCTTAAGAAAAAAAAGTTTGGTATTTTTGAAGCGGGAAATACATTAAGAGATATTAAAAAAATTGATATAGCCATAGTGCCTACAGTTGGGGTTGATGGTAATTTACGAAGAATTGGTTTTGGAAAAGGAATGTATGATCGTTTCTTTGCAAAATTGAAAAAGAGACCATATACTATTTTTATACAGCCAAAACTTTGTTATACGAACGAAAAGATATGCGATGAATATGATATCGCAGGTGATGTACTGATAACACCGACAAAAAAGATTACAAGGAAATAAAAGATGTTAAATGAGATACTACTAGGCGGTGGCATTGCCACTGTCAGTGGGGTCGTAGGATTTTTCATCTCTAAAAAAATTACAGGCGCAAATTTTGATATTTACGTCCAGCAGGCTCAAGCCAAAGCCAAAGCCATAGAGAATGAAGCGCAGACACTTTTGGAACGTGCGCATCTTAAATCTCGTGAGATAGAGCTTGAGGCAAAAAAAGAGTTTGACAGCGCAAAAGCAAGAGCAAGAGCAGATCTGCATCAAAGAGAAGATGATATTGTGCGCAAAGAAAAAAAGATTCAGCTTGAGCAGAAAGCTTTGCAGGCGCAAAAAATTAATTTAGAGAGAAATGAAAAGTCACTCGCTTCACTGAAAGAGAGATATGAGAAAAAAATTGACGAGGCACTTCATGCACTAGAGCACTCTGCAGGCATGACGCAGGATGAAGCAAAAAAAATGCTTTTAGCTACGGTTGAAGAAAAATCACGCGCTGAGATAGCGCATATCGTAAGACGTTATGAGAATGAAGCAAAAGAAGAGGGACAAAGAAAGGCAAATTTTATTTTGGCACAGGCAACAAGCCGTTTTGCAGGAGAGTTTGCCAGTGAGCGTTTGACAAACTTAGTGCATTTTGACAATGATGAACTAAAAGGCCGTATCATTGGGAAAGAGGGGCGTAATATTAAAGCCTTGGAGACACTGCTTGGTGTGGATATCATCATTGATGATACGCCAAATGCTATCTTGGTCAGCAGTTTTAATCTCTATCGTCGTGCTGTTGCAACAAAAACGCTGCAGTTACTGATCGAAGATGGCCGGATTCAACCGGCTCGTATTGAAGAGATATTTAAAAAAGTTTCCGATGAGTTTGAGTCAAAGATACTCGCCGAGGGTGAAGAGTTGGTCACTGAGCTCAATGTAGGTGTGATGCACCCTGAGCTTATGAAGCTGCTTGGCCGTCTGCGTTATCGTGCCAGTTATGGTCAAAATGCTTTGGCACATACACTTGAAGTTGCACATTTAGCAGGTATTATGGCTGCAGAGATGGGTGGCGATCCAATTCTTGCAAAACGAGCGGGATTACTGCATGATATTGGTAAGGCTTTGACACATGATGTCGATGGCAACCATGTGGATCTTGGCGCTGAGATATGCCGTAGATACAATGAAGATGAAGTAGTGATTAATGCTATTTATGCACATCATGGCCAGCAGAAGATTCACTCCGTAGAGTGTGGAGCTGTTTGTGCGGCCGATGCACTCTCCGCTGCACGTCCGGGAGCACGCCGAGAAGTTTTAGAGAGTTTTTTAAAACGTGTAACTGAAATAGAAGATATCGCTTCTGCACATACCGGTGTTAAACAGGCTTATGCAATCAATGCAGGGCGTGAAGTGCGTGTTATTGTAAATGCGACTCTGGTTAATGATGATGAATCTGCGCTTCTTGCAAAAGAGATAGCAACGCAGATAGAACAAAAAGTGCAGTACCCCGGTGAGATAAAAGTGAATGTCATTCGTGAGAGCAGGGCGGTGGAGTTTGCGAAGTAGCCTCTACTTCGCTGATTTTATTTTTTAATGGTTACGACGATTGCTCCACGTAGGTCACCCATTTTGTAATGTGTTGCTTTATCAAGAGGATAACGCTCTGCAATAGCGCGTTTTAATGTAGGATTTTGAATATTGCCGTGGCATTTCAAACAGACATTTTTATTGATTACTAACGGTTTATAGTATTTATACGTATTTTCATCAACTTTTTGTACAATCTGTTTTGGAAGAACTACATTGGCGCTTTTTAGCTTTTGTAGTGCTTCAAGAACTGCTGCCTCGTCTGTAGCAGGCTGGTTTGCAGGATTTCTGAACTTCATACTGATACGTTTTACATGCACACCTTTTGGAAGCTCTTTGTTGACTTTTTCTGTCAGATTATACGCTTCTTGTGAACAGAAATCCAACGCTTTCATTGGACCGCCTGCCTTCATATTTTTTTTCATATTAGAACCAAGTGTTTTAAGTAGAAGTTTTGCACTTTGCTTTCCTGCATGCACTACACTTTGTAATGCTTCATCTTTTTTCTTACCTTGCCCCTGAGCAATAAGCAATGATGCGGTTAAACCCATAATCGCAATAGATTTTATCACTTTCATATTCTTCCTTTAATTTTTGATTTTATTGCCAAATTATAGCAAGACTTAGGATAATTTAATGCAAGTTTAACTATAATTCCCTAATTTTTTAAAGACAAGGGAGCATGCCTATGGGTGAAATGTTTACTTTTTTCGGACTGATATCAGAAAATCATGATTTTCTTTTTCTAACACATATGGTTCTATCAGCATTGATTGCAGTAGTACTAGCGAAAGTCGCTATGTCAAACTTACAGCTTGTACCAAAGGGGACACAGAACCTTATGGAAGCTTATGTAGGTGGCGTACTGCAAATGGGCGCTGATGTAATGGGTAAGGCACATGCTCGTAAATATTTAGCATTAGTTGCTACTATCGGTCTTTTTGTATTTATTGCAAACTTTATTGGTATTATTCCTGGTTTTGAAGCACCTTCAGCAAACTTGAATATGACACTTACTTTGGCACTTGTTGTATTTGTTTACTATAACTATGTTGGTATTAAAACACATGGTGTTGTTAAATACTTTGCACACTTTACAGGTCCGGTTTGGTGGTTAGCATGGTTAATGTTCCCTGTTGAGATCGTTTCTCACTTTTCACGTATCATCTCTCTTAGCTTCCGTCTTTTTGGTAATATCAAAGGTGACGATATGTTCTTGGCGGTAATTTTAATGCTTGTTCCATGGGTAATGCCTCTTATCCCATTCGGATTACTGACTTTTGGTGCATTCTTACAGGCATTTATCTTTATGATGCTTACGTATGTTTACCTCGCTGGTGCTATCATCGTAGAAGAACACTAGACTCCTTATTCATGCAAAAAGATATCTATGAGAGAATCATAAACTTTTTGCTTGGAGCATCTTGGGCTATTGTCATTTTTGGTGCTCTAATAACTTTCAAAATCTTCATTGCAATGAGTGTAGCTCTTGCAATTTTCTTTACACTCTCATATATTATCATATCACTCTTTTTAATTCTTGGTCTTGATGCA
>VCAX01000080.1 GCA_013607665.1 Campylobacterota bacterium
AGAGTGTGAACTTGAATCACTGGCAATATCGATGCAACTTTTTATAAAAATACTCACCAAAATCTCTGAAATTCAATTTTGATGAGAAACTCGAAATAATACAGCAGTTCAAAGCACTGGGACTACGCCTTTCTCTTGATGATTTTGGTACAGGCTATTCATCTCTATCCTACTTGAAAAAGATACCATTCGATACACTCAAAATAGATAAAAGTTTTATTGATGACCTTGGAAGCATAGAAGAAGACTCTTTTGTGAACATGATAGTCGGTATTGCCGATGAATTAGAACTGGATGTTGTTGCAGAAGGCGTTGAGAATGAGGAGTAGCTTGCCTATCTTAAAAAGATCAAGTGTGAACAGTATCAAGGATATTTATGTTCCAAACCACTTCCTGCACAAGAGTTTGAAAAACTTTTTCTAACACACCACTGCCCCTAATCTGTTTGTTACACAATTTTAAGTATAATCACTTTAATTTTTTACAAGTGAATGTATGATGATAAACTATGAATCCATAAAACCTCTTTTGTTTAAACTACAACCGGAAAATGCACACCATGTTGCCGAATGTGTTCTGCGTCTGCCAAACATCTGCCAGATTCCCTTTAACTCTTTTTTAGAGTCACATTTCGTGACAGATGCAAGTCTCACGCAAGAGCTTTTTGGACGTACTTTTTATAACCCGATAGGTCTTGGTGCAGGCTTTGATAAAAATGCAACGATGATACGCGGTATGCAGATTCTAGGCTTTGGATATACCGAGATAGGAACTGTCACACCAAAACCACAGCCGGGTAATCCAAAACCAAGAATGTTCCGCCATATTGAAGAGGAGAGTATCCAAAATGCAATGGGCTTTAACAATGACGGTGCCTATAAGGTCATCAAGCGTCTTAAAAAACGCTATCCCTTTACAACACCTATCGGCATTAACATTGGAAAAAATAAAATCACTCCGGAAAAAGAGGCCATCAACGACTATACCCATCTCATCAAAGCATTTAACGGCTTAGGAGACTACTTTGTCATCAATATCTCTTCACCCAACACTCCTGGGCTGCGTGATTTACAAAATGAGGAGTTCATCACAAAACTCTTTGCTGAGGCCAAAGCACTCACAGATATGCCTATACTTCTTAAAATCGCGCCAGATATGACTCCTGAAGATGCTGTAGCACTGACAACTCTGGCAGTTGAAAAAGGAGCTGACGGCATCATTGCGACAAATACCACAATCGACTACTCTTTAGTCAAACATCCAAAAGAGATCGGCGGTATCAGTGGTGCAGTTTTAAAAGAGAAGAGTTTTAAAATATTTGAAGCCATTGCAAAAGAGCTTTATGGCAAAACGACACTTATCTCCGTTGGCGGTATTGACTCTGCACAAGAGGCATACAAACGTATCAAAGCAGGTGCTTCACTGGTGCAAATCCTCAGCGGCATCGTCTTTAAAGGTCCTGATATGATTATGAACATCAACCGTGAGCTTATAGAGCTTCTGCGTGCAGATGGCTATACAAACATTACAGAGGCTATCGGAGCAGATAGAAAATAATGAAAATTCTAACAACACTGCTGCTTGGCACTTCTTTGCTATGTGCATCATCGTTTATTAACTACAAAACAACAAAACAAACTAAACTACAAAAGAGTGAGAAACATACAATGCCTTCACCACTACCACAATATGAAACAAAGACACTAAAAAACGGACTGCAGATCGTCGTCATTCCCCTGCACAATGAAACAAATGTTGTCACAACGGACATCTTCTATAAAGTAGGAAGCCGTAACGAGATAATGGGAAAAACCGGCATTTCACATATGCTTGAGCATATGAACTTTAAAAGTACAAAACATCTCCAAGCCGGAGATTTCGACAAAGAGGTCAAGAGTATTGGTGGCGTGAACAATGCTTCAACGAGTTTTGACTATACGCACTACTTTATAAAATCTTCATCAGACAATGTTAAAAAGTCTATTGATCTTTTTGCTGAACTTATGCAAAACTTGAATCTTAAAGATGAAGAGTTTCAACCTGAACGTAATGTCGTTATGGAAGAGAGACGCTGGAGAACAGACAACAATCCTTTGGGCTATCTCTATTTCAGACTCTTTAACAATGCCTATATCTACCATCCCTACCATTGGACGCCTATTGGTTTTATCAATGATATAAAGACATGGACGATTGATGACATCAGAGCGTTTCATAAAACCTATTACCAGCCACAAAATGCCATTTTAATGGTCACAGGGGATATTGATCCAAAAGAGGTCTTTCGTGAAGCAGAAGCTGCTTTTGGTGCTATTAAAAACTCTGGGGAAATTCCTAAAGTCAAATTCATAGAGCCAAAACAAGATGGTCCAAAAAGAGTGGTGATTCATAAAGAGAGCGAAGTTGAGATGATTGCCATTGCTTTTCACATCCCCAACTTTCAACACAAAGATCAGGTAACACTCAGTGTTATCTCTGAAATTCTCTACTCTGGAAAAAGTTCTCGTCTTTACAAAGAACTGGTCGATAAAAAACGTCTTGTAAACTCTGTCTATGCCTATAATATGGAAAATAAAGACCCTGGACTTTTCATCTTCTTAGCAACTTGTAATCCGGGCGTAAAAGCGACAAAGGTCGAAAAAGAGCTTATCAAGCAGATAGAGCGCATTAAAAATGAGCCTGTTACAAAAGAGGAGCTTAATAAAGTAAAAATCAATACAAAATCTGACTTTATCTACTCGCTGGAGAGCTCAAGTTCAGTTGCGAATCTCTATGGAAGCTATCTTGTCAGAGGCGACATCACACCACTACAAAACTATGAAGCCAATGTAAATAAAATTACAGCCAAAAAAGTGCAAAAAGCAGCACAAAAATATTTTGATTTCAATACTTCAACAACACTTATTTTGAAAAAATAGTCTATAATTCAAACTCAGGGCGACCTAAATAATAGCCCTGCAGTGCATCAACTCCCAATTCAATAAGCGCATCATGCTCTTCTTTTGTCTCTATCATTTCAGCGACTGTTTTCATATTCATATTCTGCGCAAAAGCTACAATGGCTTTTACAATATTATATGCGGCTTTATCTTTATCTACATTTTTAATGATAGTGCCGTCAATTTTTAGTATATCTATATCGAGACTTATCATATAGCGAAAATTTGCATAGCCACTTCCAAAGTCATCTAAGGCTATTAAAAATCCTATGGCTTTAAGTCGCATAATACTCTTTTGAATCAATTCAAAATTTGTGATCTCTTCATGTTCAAGTATCTCAATGGTAAGGCGTTTTGCAAGTTCTTGCTTACTTTCAAACGTTACACGCAAAAGTTCCATAATATCTTCATTGAGAATATCTTGAATATCAAGATTTATAGAGAGGCGAATGGTCTCGTTTTGTTCAAACATAGCAATTGCCTTTTGCAGGACAATAGAAGTAAGGCTGATATAGACCTGCGTATGTCGAATAGAGGGAAGAAAATTGTTTGGAGGTATAATCTTGCCTTCTTTGCTCATCATACGCATAAGCATCTCATATTTGAGTATTTCACCATTTTTTGCAGAGAAGATAGGCTGAAATGCACAACGAATTCCCCCCTCATCAATAGCTACTCTAATATCACTGATGCGATTGGATGCTTCACTCTCATATTTTTTCCCTTCATCAAATATCTCTACTCTGTTACGCCCTGAAGATTTTGCTATATAGAGTTGTTCATCTGCTATCTTAATCGCTTCTTCAATATTTTTCGCACTGAAAGGAAAAGGATTTATACCAATGGAAAGCGTCATCTTGATTTTATTGTTTCTGTTCTCGATATCTCTTTGCATCACTGCTTTTCTTATGCGTTCAGCAACCTTTATAGACTCTCTGCTCTCTTTTTTATCAACAAGTAAAATAAACTCTTCTCCTCCAAAGCGGATGAGAATATCTTCATGGCGAATATTTGACTTTATTTCATTGACTACAGCGATCAGTACATCATCACCGACATCATGTCCAAAGTTGTCATTAATAAGCTTGAAATTAGAGAGTTCAGACTCTGATTTGTATCGTTCCAATAAAGCATCAATGTCACCTGCTTGTACAATTACATTTGTAACAAATAGCAGTAAAATAACAAAATATTTCATCTATCACCTCATCTTATATATATCATTATCTATTTTTCAGACTTAAAAAATGATTAATTTTTCGTCATATCTTTCAATCTTTTTTATTTATAATATTTCTCTCTCTATAAAATAAGATTTTTAAAACTTTTTAGCTATAATTAGCACATCTATTCAAAGGGTAAAGTTTAATGAATTTAGTTACAGGTTCTTCAACCGCACTGATTACTCCATTTAAAAATGGAAAACTTGATGAGCAAAAATATGCTGCGCTTATCAAACGTCAAATAAACAACGGCATGGATGCAGTCTGTCCTGTGGGAACAACAGGCGAGAGTGCAACACTTACGCATAATGAGCATAAACGCTGTATAGAGATAGCAGTAGAAGTTTGCAAAGGCACAGATACAAAAGTACTTGCCGGTGCAGGAAGCAATGCGACACACGAAGCAATTGAAATTGCAAAACATGCACAAAGCTGTGGTGTCGATGCTATTTTCTCAGTTTCACCTTACTATAACAAACCTTCTCAGGAAGGACTCTACCAACACTATAAAGCGATAGCCGAAGCGGTAAGCGAGCTTCCGTTTATGCTTTACAATGTTCCGGGTCGTACAGGTGTGGACATCTCTGCAGATACTACCATTCGTCTTTTTGATGACGTCAAAAACATCTATGGTGTCAAAGAGGCAACAGGAAGCTTAGAGCGTACTGTTGAACTGCTCTCACGCAGACCGGATCTCAAAGTGTTCTCTGGTGATGATGCGATTGATTATCCTATCTTGGCAAACGGCGGTGCGGGTATTACATCTGTTACATCCAATCTTATGCCTGATTTGAAATCACAACTTGTAAAAAAAGCACTTGAAGGCGACTTTATGGGTGCAAAAGCGATTAATGACAAACTTTACCCTTTAAACAAAGTTATGTTCTGTGAAGCCAACCCTATTCCGGTAAAAGCTGCTATGTACATTGCCGGCTTGCTTGACACTTTGGAGTACAGACTTCCACTTGTTGCGCCAAGCAGCGAAAATATGAAAAAAATAGAAGAAGTAATGAAAAATTACGACATTAAAGGATTATAATATGGCAGATTTTAAAGGAAAAACTCTTTTTATCAGTGGCGGAACACGTGGAATCGGAAAAGCAATTGTTTATGCTTTTGCAGAGGCTGGAGCTGATGTGGCATTTACCTATGCTTCAAGTGCGGACACGGCTAATGAGATCATTGCTGATGTAGAGAGTAAGTTTGGTGTGAAATCTCGCGCATATAAGCTCAATATCTTAGAGCCAAACACTTACAAAGATGTCTTTAAAGCATTCGATGAAGATTTTGAGAGACTTGACTTTTTCATCTCAAATGCCATTATCTCCGGTCGTGCAGTCGTTGGCGGTTTCGGTCCGTTTATGCGCCTCAAACCTCGTGGACTTGACAATATCTGGACGGCAACAGTCGATGCTTTTGTAGTTGGAGCACAGGAAGCTGCAAAAAGAATGGAAAAAGTAGGCGGTGGAAACATCATCTCTATGAGTTCAACCGGAAACCTTGTCTACACACCTAACTATGCAGGTCATGGTGCGAACAAAGCAGCAGTTGAGACTATGGTCAAATATGCAGCGGCAGAACTTGGTGAGAAAAACATCAGAGTCAATGCAGTAAGCGGCGGACCAATCGACACAGACGCACTCAAAGCATTTCCAAACTACGAAGAGGTAAAAGCGGAAGTCGTTGCACGTTCACCACTTTCTCGCATGGGTGAAGCAGAAGATTTAACAGGTGCATGTAAATTCTTATGCTCAAACGACTCTTCTTGGCTAACAGGTCAGACTATCGTCGTTGACGGTGGAACTACTTTTCAATAAAAAAGTTCCCACCACAAATAACAGTGACGCTAAAACAGTCACGAAAATAATAGTGTATCCTGTCGGCATATCAAAGGTATAAGAGCCATAAAGAGCGATGATGATAGCCACAGAGCCAAAGCCCCACGCAACATGGAGGGGATTGAAGCGTTTTTGCACTATACCTGCATATGCAGGGGCAATGAGAAGTGCAAAAACGACCAAAACACCCGCTGATTGTACAGATGATGTTACCGTCAAAGCC
>VCAX01000081.1 GCA_013607665.1 Campylobacterota bacterium
AAGCACCCGTTTTTTTAATTAAGTCATCTTTTTCTATAAAAGCATCTTTTGCGTTGCTGATGAGGTTGAGTAAAATATGTTTGAACTCATTTTTGATGACTTTTATGTAGATATCCTCTGGGCATACTACCTCTAAAGTAATGGCATTTTTCATGAGTTCATCTTTTACAAGCAGTTGCACAGAATTGATGATCTCTAATAACTGTACCTCTTGTGCTTGCTTGTCAGGTCTGAAAAAAGAGCGAAATTCACTGAGTGTGACAAGCAGATGATTGACCTGTGTATCTATCTCCTGCTTATACTTTTTGAGATATTCATCAGAGACACAGCCATCTTTTTCTTCTAAGATGAGCAGTTCACTGAGCATTGTAATGGCATTGAGCGGTTGCTTCCATTGGTGGGCAACTGGCATCCATCATCTCGCCAAGTGCTGCATGTTTTGCCTGCTGTACAAGCATCTCCTGATTTTCTTTTTCAAGTTTGATTCTTCTTTTTATTTCCTGTTTTAAGCGCCAGCTCCAAAGCAGTGCCCCTGCAATGATCAAAAAAGAGACTAAAGCAATCTGCCAGATAAGCTTATAGTCGATTTTTTCTGCGTACTTATGTGTTATCCACTGACTCAAAATAGCTTGTTTTGTATGTTCATCGATTGTTTTAAAGGCTTTATTCAAAATACTGACTAGGGGAGCATTCTCTTTTGCAATGGCAAAACCAAGCTGCGTGGAGAACTCTGTTTTTCCTACAATTTGTAAGTTTGAGAGTTGCATTGTATGGATGGCATAAGAACCTAGTGCCATGGTGACGAGCATCGCATCATACTTTCCTGTGGCTATATCTTCTAATCCCTCTTGAATATTGTTAACTTTATAAAAATGTATGTCTTTATATTTTTGCTCTATCTTGTGAACATAGCCGTAATCTTTAATCATGATTATTTTTTAGCTCTTCAATATTGTTTACATAAGAGCTACGCGTGCGCATGATGATAATAATGGAGTTTGAAAGAAAGGGGTTTGTAAAAAGAAAATCTTTTTTCAGATACGAATCAGTTGTTTCAGTCAGCATATCGACTTTTCCGCTGCGAAGCATTTGGAGTGATTCGCTCCAAGAATGTGAAGGAATAATATGAAATTTCAGTCCTGTGTTTTTTGTATAACTTCTAAACCATCTGCAATGATGCCAATATACTCTCCATTCTCGCTGAAAGCTTCAAAAGGGAGCCAGTCAGAGTCTCCTGTGTGGCGAATCTCTTTATGTTTGCTAAGCCACACTTTTTCTTCTTGCGTGAGTTCAAGGGATACAGAAGCAAATAAAAGGGAGTTGAGTAGAATCATGAACCCAAAAATACGCAAAAAATACAATTATAGACCTTTTTTGTTTTTTATTATGATAGCATACTTTTTGCAACAATACATTATTATCTCCATTTAGCTATAATTCCACTAATGAAAAAAGATATAAATTTTGAAGTGGTATCACCCTATAAACCGGCAGGTGATCAGCCACAAGCTATAGAAAAACTCTCTCAAAGCATCTTGGCAGGGAACCGTTATCAGACCCTTGAAGGGGTGACGGGTTCTGGAAAGACACACACAATGGCGCGTGTCATTGAAAAGACGAAGATGCCTACCATCATCATGACGCACAACAAAACGCTTGCAGCACAGCTTTACTCTGAGTTTCGCCAATTTTTTCCAAATAATCATGTCGAGTATTTTGTTTCATATTATGATTATTATCAGCCTGAGGCCTATATTCCCAGACAGGATCTTTTTATTGAGAAAGACTCGGCTATAAACGATGAACTTGAGCGTCTGCGTCTCTCTGCTACGGCAAATCTGCTCAGCTACGATGATGTCATCGTCATAGCTTCTGTTTCTGCAAACTATGGTTTGGGAGATCCCGAGGAGTACCAAAGCATGGTACAGTCTGTAGCAGTAGGCGATGAAGTAAGCCAGAAAAAACTGCTGCTGCGTCTTGTTGAGATGGGCTACTCACGCAACGATAACTATTTTGACTCAGGGCATATTCGTGTAAATGGAGAGAGCATTGATATCTATCCGCCATATTTTGAACAAGAGGCGATTCGCATTGAGTTTTTTGGTGATGAGATTGAGGCAATCTATACCTTTGATGTCATAGACAACAAGCGTTTAGAAGAGCATAAACACTTCACCATCTACGCAACGAGTCAATTTACAGTCTCTAAAGAGAAGATGGCAGTAGCGATCAAGCGCATAGAAGAGGAACTTGATGAACGCTTGGCCTATTTTCAAAAAGAGGGCAAACTTGTTGAGTATCAACGCCTCAAGCAGCGTGTAGAGTTTGATTTGGAGATGCTGCAAACGACAGGGATGTGTAAAGGCATCGAAAACTATTCACGACTTTTGACGAATAAAAAACCGGGTGAGGCTCCTTTTACGCTTTTAGACTATTTTGAAGTGCGACACAAAGATTATTTGATCATTGTTGATGAATCTCATGTCTCTTTGCCTCAGTTTCGTGGCATGTATGCAGGGGACAGGGCACGTAAAGAGGTGCTTGTCGATTACGGATTTAGGCTACCGAGTGCTCTTGATAACCGTCCTTTGAAACTTGAAGAGTATATTGAAAAAGCACCGCATTATCTCTTTGTCTCAGCTACACCCAATGAGTATGAGCTGGAACGCTCAGCTGTAAAAGCAGAGCAGATAATCCGTCCGACAGGTCTGCTTGACCCGATCATTGATATTAAGCCCGCAGATAATCAGGTCGAAGATATTCACGATGAGATCAAAAAAATAACCCAAAAAGATGAGCGGGTGCTTATCACGGTATTGACAAAAAAAATGGCAGAGGCGCTTACGAAGTACTTGGCAGATCTTGGTATAAAAGTACAATATATGCACTCCGATATTGATACAATCGAGAGAAATCAGATTATCCGTTCTTTACGTCAGGGAGAGTTTGATGTGCTTATAGGAATCAACCTCTTGCGTGAGGGACTTGATCTGCCCGAGGTCAGTCTCGTTGCCATTTTAGATGCAGATAAAGAGGGATTTTTAAGAAGTGAAACAGCTTTAATTCAAACCATTGGGCGTGCGGCTCGAAATGAGAATGGGCGTGTTATACTTTATGCAAACAAGATGACGGGTTCTATGGAACGCGCTATTGAAATAACGAAAAAAAGACGTGCACTGCAAGAGGCTTTTAATAAGGAACACGGTATCACACCAACAACGACGAAGCGAAGTTTGGATGAAAATTTAAAGCTTGAAGATGCCGGTGGACTCTATGAAAAACGTAAAAAAATGGATAAAATGCCGGCTACTGAGAGAAAAGCTTTAGTTAAAGAGCTTTCACTCAAGATGAAAGCAGCGGCCAAAGAGCTTAATTTTGAAGAGGCAGCGCGCTTGCGTGATGAGATTACAAAAATAAAAAAACTGTAATCGTAAATAAATAAATTTTTTCATCAATTTCAGAGGACAAATCCTCCCTGCGGTCTGAGCCTCTAAAATAGACGAAAAAATTTACAGGAATATTTTAAGAAAAAGGAAACAAACAACAATTATGGAAGATACATTTAATAACTTAGTGACATATGGATATATAGGGCTCTTTATCTACTCGCTCGGCGGTGGATTTGTGGGGCTTGTTGCAGCGGGTGTGCTGAGTTTTATGGGCAAGATGGATTTAACGCTCTCCATTGCCATCGCTTTTGCCGGAAATGCACTCGGGGATATTTTACTCTTTTGGCTGACACGCTATCAGAAGTCTATGATGGTAGAGGGACTGAGAAAACACAGACGAAAATTGGCACTCTCGCACATTCTTATGAAAAAACATGGAGATTGGGTGATCTTTATTCAAAAATTTATTTATGGTCTTAAAACTGTTGTTCCTATCGCCATAGCACTTACCAAGTATGATTTTAAAAAGTTTGCCATTCTAAATGTTTTTGCAGCGGCGATCTGGGCCTTGGCTTTTGGTCTTTCAAGTTACTATTTTGGAGCGGCACTGAGTAAATTCGCGATGTATATTAATGACAATAGATGGCTTGCTCCGGTAATACTCTTAACGATTGGTGGGGCTGTTTGGTTCTATATGGAAAAAGCGACGAAGAAAAAGAAGAAGTAAAAAAAGTAGAAAAGCTTTTTAGCTTTCTACTTTTGGTCCTGCTGCAGAGAAGTCAAACTCACTGTCTGCATCTTGGTAGCGTTTAAAGTTCTCAATGAACATTTCTGCCAGTTTATCACGTGTTCTATCAAATGCCTCTTTATCTTTCCATGCATTACGTGGGTTAAGAAGATCTGGATTGATATCACCTAATGTTTTTGGAACTTGCAGTCTGAAGGTTTTTGTCGTGTCAAATTCAGAGTTGTTGATCGTTCCGTCTAAAATGGCATTGATACATGCACGCGTATCTTTAAGACTCATACGTTTTCCAACACCATACTCCCCACCTGTCCATCCAGTGTTGACAAGGTAGACGTTTACCTCATGTTTGTCGATTTTTTCACCAAGAAGTTTTGCATATACTGTTGGGTGGAGTGTCATGAACGCTTCACCAAAACATGCGGAGAAAGTTGCAACAGGCTCTGTAATGCCACGCTCTGTTCCTGCTACTTTTGCAGTATAACCACTTAAGAAGTAGTACATTGCTTGCTCACGTGTTAGTTTAGAAACTGGTGGTAAAACACCAAAAGCATCTGCAGAGAGGAAGATGATGCTTTTCGGATGACCTGCCATAAGATCAGGTTTATGATTTTCTATATGCTCGATCGGGTAAGAGACACGAGTGTTTTCTGTTTTTGAGCCATCTTCATAATCTACTTCACCGTCATCATCCATAACGACATTTTCTAGAAGTGCATCTTCTCTAATTGCGCCAAAAATTTCAGGCTCGCTTTTTGCATCGAGATTGATGACCTTTGCGTAGCATCCACCTTCGAAGTTAAAGACACCGTGATCGTCCCAACCATGCTCATCATCCCCGATAAGTGCACGGTTTGGATCTGTTGAAAGTGTAGTTTTTCCTGTACCGCTCAGGCCGAAGAAAAGAGCTGTATCATTTTCTTTGCCGACATTTGCAGAACAGTGCATGGAAAGTTTTCCATCGAGTGGAAGCCAGTAGTTCATCATAGAGAAGATTCCCTTTTTCAGCTCACCGCCATACCATGTTCCACCAATGATACACATGTTGCGTTCAACATCAAAAAGTACGAATACTTCCGAGTTCATACCATGCTCTTTCCATTTGTCATTCACGGCTTTACAGGCATTTAAGACTGTAAAATCAGCTTTAAATGACGCAAGTTCCGATTCTGTAGGACGGATGAACATATTTTTGACAAAGTGAGACTGCCATGCTATCTCTGTTATGAAACGTATGGATTTTTTAGAAGCAGGACTTGCGCCACTATATACATCTGTAACATAGAGATCTTTTCCTGAGAGTTGTTTGCGTGAGAGCTCTAGAAGCTCATCGAAAATCTCTTCACTTATCTTTTGATTTACATCACCCCAAGCGATGTATTTGTTTGATGGTACACGATCGACAAAATATTTGTCTTTAGGGCTTCTTCCTGTGAAGATTCCCGTGTCAACAGCCGTCGCACCACTCTTAGTGCGTCGAACTTCACCATTTTCAAGCTCATGCTTGATAAGTTCGTCATAGCTGAGGTTATGAAAAATCTTACCAACGTTATTAATGCCTATTGCTTCTAATTCTCTTACGTCCATAATTTACCTTCGGGGAACATAGTTTTGTTGTGAGTGAAATTATACAACGTCTATACCTAAATTAAAAGTAAAATTTTTACAATATTGAAAGATTTTAGAAAAGAAAATTACTTTAAGGATAATTTGCTAAAATTCTACTCTCAAAACAAGTTCGGGTAGCTCAGGGGTAGAGCACTTCGTTGACATCGAAGTGGTCGGAGGTTCAAATCCTCTCTCGAACACCATTTCCTCATAAAAAATATTTTTCTCTCACAAATGATAAGGATTGGCAAAGTAGAAGTCAACATCAAGTGCAGCCGAGACTTGTTTGTGATAAGCAAATTCTTTACCATTGTCACTCGTGATGATTCATCTAAATCTTACAAAAAGTTACAGTATTTCCCCCCC
>VCAX01000082.1 GCA_013607665.1 Campylobacterota bacterium
CTTCGACCTACAGGGGTGTTGTTTGGGTTTGATAGGTGAAGTCGGGAATTAAACGGCGCATCTGATATAATTCCTTTATGGCTTACATAACTTTAAATAAAAAACATTTTTTTAACAACTTAAATATTATTGCACAACGCAGCTATGGTAAAGATAAAATTGCCCTTGTATTAAAAGACAATGCTTATGGTCACGGCTTGCGTGAGACAGCCATAATGGCTCAAGAGTATGGCATTAGTAAGGCGGTTGTGCGCTCTTACGATGAGGCAAAAGAGATTGAAGATTTTTTTGAATATATTTTGATTTTAGTAGATACTCCCAAGCAGTGCAGTGCAAAATTTCGCTACACGCTCAATGATCTACATGCCATAAAAAAGTTTCCAAAAGGAACAAAGGTCGAGCTTAAGGTCAATACCGGAATGAATAGAAACGGCATCGAGATGGATGAGCTGCGTGAGGCATTTCAAGCGATAGAGCGGCAGGGACTTGTACTTGAAGCAGTTTTTACGCATCATAGCTCTGCAGATGAAGATGAGGCTGTGTTTGCTGAGCAAAATGAAAACTTTGCCCGCGTGAGGGCGGAGACAACGACTTTGCAAAAAGAGTATGCTTTGTCGCCGCTGCGTTTTCACTCCTGCAACTCGGCAGCACTTTTTCAAACAGAAAATTTCTCTGAAGATATGGCACGAGTTGGCATTGCAGCCTATGGTTGTTTGGAATTGCCACAGAGTAAAGAGGCACAAAAACTCAAACCTGTTTTAAGTCTTTATGCCAAGAGAATCTCCTCACGTAGACTGCGTGAGGGCGCATGTGTCGGTTATGGAGCGAGTTATAAAGCAGAGCAAGAGTGCAGGGTTTCCAACTATGATTTTGGCTATGGTGATGGGTTTTTACGCAGCTGTTCACACCAGTACATCACACCTGAGTCAAAAGAACTTTTAGGACGCATCTCAATGGATAACAGCTCTTTTTTAGCTGATGATGAGGAGCTGCTGATCTTTAACGATGCAAGAGTAGTCGCAAAGTCTGCAGGAACGATCAGCTATGAAGTGCTTACTGCCCTTAAAGAGAGGCTTCCTCGTAAATTAGTATAATACCCGTCGCGCTGTGTAGTATTTTGCCCGCCAGTAGGGATTGTGGATATTAGAGAGGATGACACCCTGTTTGCTGGATGTATGAATGAAGTTGCCACGTTCGAGATAGATGCCGGAGTGCAATACTCGGTAAGAGGTTCTAAAAAAGAGAATATCTCCCTTTTTTAGCTTGCTTTTTGGAATACTTTTTCCTACTTGCAGCTGCTTTTTTGTTGTTGTTGGAAGTTCTATGTTAAAGGCCTCTTTGTAGATCATCTGCACAAGTGCCGAACAGTCAATTCCATTGGCATTGTCCCCTCCGTAACAGTACTGCACACCAGCCCATTTTTCATACTCATGGTAGAGTGCTGTTGTGACAAAGTTCTTTTTATGAAGTTTGTATATTGTCTGTTTTTTCTTTGGTTTTGGAGTGCTGGAGCAGGCAGAAAAGAGCAGGGTAAGTGTAAGTAAAAAAAGAGCTGTCTTTTTCATTGTATTAGAAGCTGACTTTGACAATCGCTTCAGGAAAAACAACGCCGTCAATGCCAAGCAGTGCCAGCTCTTCTATCTCCTCTTCATCATGAATATGCACAACTATTTTTGCATCAAAGAGATAGGTCTCTGCAATGCTTTGTGCTGTTTTTGCCAACTCTTTTGAAAGCATAATATAACTTGCACCCAAAGCCGCAGCGTAAATGAGTTCTCGAATCGTTTTTACACCCAGTGCGAAGTTGATTTTATTGAGACGAAGATGCTCAATGATATCGAGATTAGCTTCACTAAACACAAGATAGACAGTGGAAGAAGGGGGTGTTTTTTGGAGCGCATCAATGTCAAAAATATGGTAAAATAGATTACTTTCAATAAATCTGTGTCCAAAGAGAAGCATTATTTTTTCGCCTCAAGTACACACTCTTTTGAGCAGTAATATTTGCCATTACTTAAAATGCACTCTGAAATCTCTGTATATACACCGCAGTTAGCGCATTCTACCATCTCGTCTGCCTGTGGTTTGTTTTTTGGATTTGTCTCTTTTGGACTGTTTTTAACGCTCTTTTGTTTAAAGAACATAATGTAAACGATGTAAATTACAGCGCCAACGAGCAGTGCTTTTAATATCATAAATCTTCTCCTATAAGTAAGTAGTGTCTCTTTTTTCTCTCAATGATTTTGTATGGCATCCCATGGGTCTCTTCTATCTCATCAAAGACTTTTTCACCTTTGTAAAAAAGCAGTTTAGAATGTTCATCTCGAAAATTTTTGCTAAGCTCCAAGAGCATCTTTGTATCTGTTACCGCACGGGAAGTGATGAGATCGAAAATCTCACTCTCCATCTCTTCGACTCTTTTTTTAACAACTCGGACATTCTCAAGTCCTAAATCTGCTTTTATAAACTGCAAAAAACTCGCTCTTTTTGTTAAAGGCTCTACAAGTGTAACCTTAGTACACGGTAATGCTAAAGCGAGTATCATTCCAGGAAACCCGGCACCCGTTCCAATGTCAAGTAGAGAATCGACTGCAGGCAAAAAGCTTACAGGAAAGAGTGCATCAAAGATAAAATCATCTACGCTTGCCTCATCTCTCGCACCTGTGAGATTATGAATCTTGTTCCATTTAAAAAGGTGTGCTTTATACTTTGCAATATTGTTAAAAAAATTATCTGGTAGAGAAATATTCTCTTTTTCTATACGTGCTTGTAAATTCATAGGGTATTTTATCTTAAAAAAACTCTTAAATCCATTTATACATAGAATTTGAAGTTGTTTTTACCGATATTTTTTGCATTGTACATTGCACGGTCGGCATATTTGACAAGTGTATCTCGCTCTTGGGCATCATCAGGATAGATACTGATACCGATACTGCAGGTAACTATGAGTATTTAGTGCTTAAATTTTTATAGATATTTATAGCAGATGTCCCATAGCATCGCGTTTTACATTCAAGTAGTCTGTATTATGCTCGTTTGGAGTCATGACTATAGGAATCCTCTCTACGATTTCAACACCGCTGATGGAATTGATTTTATCTGGATTGTTCGTTAAAAGTTTAATTTTTTTAATATTGTAATGATTGAGTATAAAGGTGACAGCCTCATAGGTTCTCTCATCTGCTGCAAAACCAAGTTGGTGATTTGCTTCAATGGTATTGAGCCCTTTGTCTTGCAGAGCGTAGGCATTTATTTTATTGAGCAGGCCTATATTTCTGCCTTCTTGGCGAAGGTAGATGACCATACCGCCACTCTCTTGTGCCATTTTGAGTCCATACTCCAACTGATCGCGGCAGTCACATTTGAGACTTCCGATAGCATCACCTGTAAGGCACTCGGAATGGACTCTGACTATGGGAACTTCTGCGAGCTCTTTTGCACAGATAACAAGATGCTCTTTTTGCCCTTGTTTAAAGGCTTGTACCTTGAAATCTCCAAATTGAGATGGTAAATTTGCTACGTCTGAAATTTTTATATTCATTAATTTAATCTTTAAAATGGTAGAATTTTCTCTAAAGATATTATTATAGCAAATAAAGGTTTAAAAAATGTTTCAAAGATTCCGCCGTACCCGTTTAAATCAGCATCTCAGAGCATTGGTACGTGAGACACATATCACTACAGATGACTTTATCTACCCACTTTTTATTCGAAGTGGAGAAGGTGTTAAAACAGAAGTTACATCGATGCCGGGTGTTTATCAGATGAGTATTGATGTTGCAATCGCTGAGTGCGCAGAGTTGAAAAAACTCGGTCTTTATTCTATTATTTTATTTGGTATTCCTGCTGTTAAGGACTCTGTTGGAAGTGATGCTTTGTGTGAGCATGGTATTATTGCCACGGCTATTCGTGAGATTAAAGCAGCACATCCAGATATGTTTGTTGTAACGGATCTCTGCTTTTGTGAATATACAGATCATGGACATTGTGGCATTATCGATGAAGAAAAAGAGACTGTACTCAATGATGTAACTTTAGAGATATCGGGGCAACAGGCAATTGTTCACGCAAAGGCGGGAGCAGATATGATCGCCCCATCTGGAATGATGGATGGGATAATTGAGACTTTGCGTGAGGCACTAGATGGGGCAGGGTACAGTGATCTGCCGATTATGTCCTACTCTACAAAATTTGCCAGTGGTTACTATGGACCGTTTCGTGATGTAGCAGAGTCGACACCAAGCTTTGGTGACAGAGCTTCTTATCAGATGGATCCTGCGAATCGTCGTGAAGCAATCGCGGAAAGTATTGCAGATGAAGCACAGGGAGCCGATATTTTAATGGTAAAACCTGCACTTGCATACCTGGATATTGTGCGTGAGATAAAAGATGCTACATCACTTCCAATGGCTGTTTACAATGTAAGTGGTGAGTATGCAATGCTTAAATTTGCAGGGATGAATGATCTTATTGATTATGAGCGTGTTGTGATAGAGACGATGATAGCATTTAAACGTGCAGGAGCGGATATTATCATCTCATATCACGCCAAAGAAGTGGCAAAACTATTACAAAAAGGATAAAACCGTGAGACATTTTTTAACACTCAAAGATTTTACAAAAGAAGAGATTTTAGAGATTGTAGATCTTGGTCTGAAAATAAAAAAAGATTTAAAAGCAGGTATATACAATAAAGAACTTGAAAATAAGACACTTGCCATGATTTTTGAAAAAAGCTCTACAAGGACACGCGTGAGTTTTGAGACGGGAATGTTTCAACTTGGTGGTCATGCCCTCTTTCTCTCAAATCGTGACATCCATTTAGGACGTGGGGAACCTGTAAAAGATACGGCACGTGTAATTTCACGTATGTGTGATATGGTTATGATCCGTACTTTCGAGCATTCTATGATAGAGGAGTTTGCAAGCTATTCAAAAGTTCCTGTCATTAATGGTTTGACGGATTCTTATCATCCTGTGCAGTTATTGGCTGACTATATGACGATGATAGAGTATGGAGCTGATGAAAATGCTGTGGTCGCCTATGTCGGTGATGGGAATAATATGACAAATTCATGGCTGATGCTCGCTGCAAAACTTGGATTCGAGCTTCGCATTGCAACACCACAAGGCTATGAGGTAGATGCAGATGTGTTGCGTGATGCCTTAGAGATAGCAAAGAACAGCGGTGCAGTCATCAAAGTCATGAGTGATCCAAAAGAGGCTGTCAAAGGGGCAACTGTAGTGACAACTGATACTTGGGCATCGATGGGACAAGAGGATGAAAAAGAGCAACGCATTAAAGATTTTGAAGGTTTTATGGTTGATGGATTAATGATGTGCCTTGCCGATAAAAATGCAAAGTTTTTACACTGTCTGCCGGCCTATCGTGGACAGGAGGTCAGTGAAGAGATATTAGAAGCTCACGCAGATATTGTCTTTGCAGAAGCGGAGAATAGACTCCATGCTCAAAAAGGGCTTATGGTCTGGCTTGACAAGCAAAGGGGCTAGAGCCACCCTTTTGCATCTTCCATAATCGCTTTGTTGCTTGTATCGTACACTGCAATAATATCTTCAATCAGTTTCGTTCCATTATCAAAATAGCTGTCTGCATTAACTTTATTTGGTTCTTTAAGCAGTTTTTTCTGCGTGAAAGCAGTGTAATTTTTTACCCCTTTATTGACTTTTGCAAGCTCATTACTGATAGTCTGAGGCAATTTGTTTGGATAGGAAGCAATGATTTTTGATAGGGTGTTTTGCAGTTTTTTGTTTGCAGAACGCAATTCATATACAAGCGCCTGCATCTCTTGTATCTGTGCTTTTGTAACTTTTCCTTTTGCCGCGATTCCTGCACCCATACCTCGTAGACGTTCTGTATATTCTGTCATTGGAAGCATTATTTCCATCATTGCAGCAGAAATCTCTTTACCAAAAGGTGTCAGGTCTTTTGCAAACCTTTTACTGACACTTTGTGCAAGCATCAATGTCTGCTCTATCTGCTCTGTATATGCCGCAAAAATTGTCTGCGGCTTTTGTTTAAATGCTTTGCGATTGAGTTTTATAAGAGCCTGTGAA
>VCAX01000083.1 GCA_013607665.1 Campylobacterota bacterium
CTAAACTACATTCCCAACCGTCATACGTACCATTAAATTGCTGACTTCTGTCTATTAATTTGAGTGTTAATTCATCAATATTATAATAAAAGGGAGTATCTTTACGATAAAACTGTATGCCATACATAATATCTCCATTAAATGGGACTTCAAGCTCTTTTTGAGCAATAAAACCCTCCTGCACAATAGCTTCAATAAAATCAACTCTATCTTGTTCAGATTTAAAATAGCTTTTATGCTCAATAGCACGTTCTTCTTTTAAATTATCCCCTTGCTCTTTAAGAGAATTACAACTATGATGATTAGCGATTATTTGCCACTCTTTGACAGTAGGAAAAAGAAGTTTTTGATAGACCTCCCACTCCATATCTTGACGTGAGCCATATTCATACTGATAATCAAAATACTCCATTGCGGCAGAGACTGTATTGCTCCACTCGAAATCAAGCTTAAGGGCATAAATAAATGTTACTTCACCATTTGAAATAATTCGCCCTATATATTTCCCACTTCGCCACCGAAGGGATTCCATCTCAAGCCTATCTTCTATAAAACCAATATCATCACTCTCATCTTCTGTGACAAGACCATCCTCTTTAGGATTTTTAAGCTTGATCTTGACAAATCCAACATACATATACTCATAGTTCGGTACACTATCGGCAATATTTGCATTAAATGCGACCATTGCTTTGTTTCCATCGACAGGCTTTACATAACTTTCCCAATACTCTTGCATTATTCCATCTCCAAACTCATTAAAAACATATCTTCTCCATCAATAACATCCACATCTGTGGAGCTACATGCAGGACAACAGTAGTGAACTTTTTGCAGTTCATTTTCCTCTTGACACGATCTACACCGTATTGTAATTACTTGTATATTCATGACAAACTCCGCTTGATCACAAATTGTTTTTTCTTTAAATGTATTAAACGCAATCTCTAACAGGTGTGCTTCTATGCCACTCATCACCCCAATCTTTACAACAACCTTACTTACTTTTGTCGCTTCATTTTGCTGGGCAATGTCCTCTATCTGCTCTAAAAGTGCCTGCACAACACTATACTCATGCATCTTTTTTCCTATATGAATAATTATTCAGTTATTATAGCTTTTAATCTTTTTGGTGTTTGTAAAGGGCATATTTTATAAACAAACTCATACCGAAGTGTGTGAAAACTACTCGCTTCATCCCAAAACTCAGGATGCATTACAGCTATTTCAGCTTCTCTTTTTTCTTCAATGAGTTCACGATTTGCTTCTAAATAGTCCTCTTTCTCCCACAAAAAATCTTCAATACCATCTTCATCTGCTATAAGTGCCTCACAAAACAGTTCAAGCTCCTGTTTGTAGTGCGCATGTGCTAAAACTTTATCTACCAAACCTATAGCACATGCTTCATCTGCACCTATTGGTAAACACTCTTCAAGCAACGCTTTTGCTTTTGGTTCGCCAACTCTTTTTGATAGAGTGTAGGTGTGGTATTCGCTTCCACTAAGTCCTAAAGTTTTGTAGTGAGGGTTAAGGACAACTTGCTCACGCGCTAAAACATAATCACAAGCCAATGCCAAAAAAACACCTCCTGCTCCTGCATTTTTTTGTAGTGACGCTACAGTAACGACATCATCCGCGAACAATATACTTCTAACAAGATCATTCATCGCATTGATATTACTCCAACCATCTTCGCCATTTTTTTTACTGTCTTCTAAAATGTTGAGATGGATACCGTTACTAAAAAAATCAACTCCACCCATCAGTACAACGACTTTCACCTGCTCTTTGATATATTCAAAAGCATATTTGAGCTTCATACACTTATCGCTACTAAATGCACCATTATGAAAATTAAAATAGAGATATGCTACTTCATTTTTAATATCGCAACTTATCTCATAAAAAGTTTTATAACTTTTGTCAAATATAAGTGGCAATCTATCCTCTTTGACTCCCTTGAGCCGGTCTTTAAGCACATAAGTTGCTGGGAGTTTAAATTTGCCAATCTCTTTAAGGTGTGTGATCCAAACTGCTCCATCGATAGTACTCAGACATATCGCACCATCGCGTTTTGCCAGTATCTCTTTTGGGCTATTAGCGCGCAATTTCTCCTCCTCCCAAGCACCATAAAGATAACAAGGCACACCAAGTATCTCATCTAAAACACCTGGATGTGAATCACTCATATAAATCTTTGTAAGAATCTGCTGTGTTGTCTTTTTTTGCCAATCAATTGCCCGATCTTTTTGTGTGAGCTGTTTATGCAAAGGAGTTTGAAGTTGTGGTACAGGGCTAAATGTCTCATCTTCAATATTAGCTGACAATTTTTTAAGTGCGTGCAAAGAGGCTCTGTTGACTTCATTGCGGTACAAAGAAGCTTTATAGGTGTAACGCATTGAAAAATCTTCTTGCACATAGATACTCCCACCATCAAACTCCTCATTTGCCCGTAAATAGACAACTCCCCACGCTTTTTTTCGCTCACGCAAAGCATTATCAAGAGAATAAGCCCCTTTATCTCCGCGGATACCGGGATGTAAAATATAAGTTGGGATGTTGGTATAAATCTTTGAAGGGACAAATTTTTTAAGATATGGGCAGAGGACTAATTCAGGCTTAAATGCTTTTATCTCTTCTAACATCTGAACATCGCTGATTGCATAAACCACATCAAGCTTATGCCCTTTGTTTTTTAGATAAGTGTACGCAAGCTGAGAAGTGGAGTTAAAAGTACTTACGAGCAAAGTTATCTTCATTGATTTTTCAAAATTCCCTAACAGATACGAGGGAGAAGTTCTCCTGTTGGTGTATCTAGGAACCGCTTTGTGCCATAAGAGCTAAGAAGTATAACTTTACCTACATACGCATCACTCACTTTAGCAATTTTTGCAGCATTAGCAGAGTTTTCAAAGCTATGCAACACATCTAAAGCTTTTTGTACTGAATCTTTTTTGATAGCCAAAACAAATGTTCCCTCATTTGCTAAACTCAGTGCCTCAAAACCGAGCATCTCACAGATACCGTTAACCTCTTGTGAAACAGGAATAGCATCTTCTTTCACCTCAATACAAACATTTGATTGCTTTGCCCATTCATTAAGTACGGCACTCACTCCGCCACGCGTTGCATCACGAAGAGCTGTTATTTGCACTCCAGCCTCAATAAGTGCTTGGACTTGATGCGTAAGCGATGCACAATCACTACGTAAATCACTTGACAATTCAATTCCTTCACGTGCAGCAAAGATTGTCGCACCATGTCGTCCTACATCGCGACTGACAATGATCACATCATCTTGCATAATATTATTAGAACTAATACCTTTTTGTTGGATCTCTCCTATTCCTGTAGTATTGATAAAAATCTTGTCAACACTACCACGAGGAACAACTTTTGTATCACCACTAACGACAATCGCACCGTTATTTTGAAGCTCTTTTTTCATACTGCGAACAATTTTTTCTAGCTCACGTGTTGCAAACCCCTCTTCTATTATGACGCTACATGTGAGATACTTTGGTTTTGCACCCATCATTGCAAGATCATTACATGTACCACAAACGGCTAATTTTCCTATATCGCCACCGGCAAAAAAGAGTGGACTCACGGTAAAGCTGTCTGTACTAAAAGCAAGCTCCCCATTATGAATAACTGCTGCATCTTCAGACTTTTGGAGTATCTCATTTTTAAAAGCTTTGTAAAATATCTTAGAAATGAGTTCGTTATTTTCTTCGCCACCATTTCCCATCGCTAAAGTTATCTGTTTATTCATCAATCCCTACTTGAGTAAATTTCCATATTTATAGTACGCAGCACATGCCCCTTCACTACTGACCATACAGCTGCCAAGTGGTGTATTTGGCTTACATGCAGTTCCAAAGATAGTGCACTCATTTGGTTTTGCCATCCCACGCAAAATATCACCACATATGCAAAGTTTATGGTCTTCAATCTCCTCACGTGGGAGTATATCAGCGTAGATCTTCTCAGCATCGATATCTGCAAACTCAGGTCGTAATTTATACCCGCTCTCAGGTACATTTCCCAATCCGCGCCACTTAAAAAGACTTGCTTTTTCAAAGTATTTGTCTATTAAAGCTTGTGCTTTAATATTACCATCATATGACACAAGGCGTTTATATTCTACTTCAAGTTCACATCGATTCTCATTAAATTGTCGCACTATCATTAATATAGCTTCCATAATATCTACAGGTTCAAAACCGGCAACTACAACAGGACGTTCATAATCACGTGGAAACTGCTCATAAATTTTACTTCCTGTTATCACACTTACATGACTTGGCCCTAAAAATGCATCTATTCGATTGTTGTAACTATCTACATGCTCATCACGACTATCAATCAGTTCTACCATCACTTCAGGAACTGTTACATGGTTGATATGAAAATATATATTTTTAATACCTCGTTTCAATACAATATCAATAAGTGATGTAGTCATTGGCGTAGTTGTCTCAAAACCAATAGCAAAAAAGATAATCTTTTTATCTGGGTTGTCTTGTGCAATTTTAAGTGTATCAAGTGGAGAATAGACAAAGCGTACATCGGCACCCTTTGCCCGTGCATCTTGCAAACTACCACGACTACCGGGAACTTTAATCATATCTCCAAGTGTTAGAAGAATGGTATCATCTAACTCGGCTAGAATATAAGCATGATCTATCCGCTCCTTTGGCATGATACAAACAGGACACCCCGGTCCATGCACAAAGTTGATATTTTCAGGCAAAAGCTGCGGCAGACCAAACTTCATGATCGAATGTGTATGTCCACCACACACTTCCATAATATTAATCGGATGAAAAAGTTTTTTTGACTCTTCATTAATAAGCTTTGCAAAACCTTGAATCACTTCAGGATTGCGAAAACCATCATAAAGATCTTTTAACTGTAACTCAGCCATTATGCACCTCTATTTGGACAGTTATCATCCTCTTGCACAAGTTCCCGCCTCTCCTCTTCATCAAGCTTCTCCAAAATCTCATTATAGACTTTAAGAGATTCGAGTGCATCCTCTTCATCAATTTTATTCATTATAAAACCAATATGTAAAAGAACATAATCACCGATTTTCACATCACCCTCTTCCATTAGCTCTAAACCAGCTTCTCTTGTGACACCCATGGTGTCAACAATTGCAACATTTCTCTCTGTATCTATCTCTACAACTTTACTTGGAATCGAAAGGCACATACTTCTAAGCCCTCATCTTTCTTTTAAACTCTATCCACTCAATCACTCTTTGAATAGAATCTTTATCTTTGATATTAACTTCTAAAATATCAACACCCGGCTTAATTTTTCTAGCCTCTTGCTTTTCATGTTCTAAATCATAATCAAAATATGGCAACAGATCAGTTTTTGTGATCAAAATTAAATCAGCCTGACGAAACATTACAGGATATTTCTCTATCTTGTCACTTCCTTCTGGAATTGAAACAAGTACAATATTAAGATGACTTCCCACATCATAACTTGCAGGGCATACAAGGTTGCCTACATTTTCTATAAAACAGACATCTATTTCATCAAGTGGCATATCATGCAGCCCTTTATGTACCATAAATGCATCTAAATGACACGCTGATCCTGTTTGGATTTGATATGCCGGAATCCCTTTAGCTTTAATTCTATCAGCATCTCTGGCAGTTTCCAAATCCCCTTCAATAACACCAAATTTAAAATCTGCCATATCTGCCATATTCTCCAACAGTGTGGTTTTTCCACTTCCAGGGCTGCTCATAAGGTTTATACTTAAAACATTATGAGCATC
>VCAX01000084.1 GCA_013607665.1 Campylobacterota bacterium
AATGATCTATGCATTTTATTTGATTGGAGGAGTTGGCGTGATGATGGGCTCTTTGAGTATTTTTATTTTTGCCATGCGTTATAACTCAAAAAAAGAGTAAAACGCAGTGCGTACTTTTAGATATATGGTTTTAAGACTTCAGGAATATTAATTGTGCCGTCTTCATTCTGGTAGTTTTCCATAATGGCTACCATCGTACGGCCAACTGCCAAAGAAGAACCGTTAAGTGTATGAACGAGTTCATTTTTTTTGCCGTTTTTGTAGCGAATTTTTGCGCGTCGTGCCTGAAAATCGCGTGTGTTTGAGATGGAACTGATCTCACGGTAGGTATTTTGTCCTGGCAGCCATACTTCAATGTCCGTTGTATGCGCAGCACCAAATCCTAAATCCCCTGTACAGAGATTGACAAGTCTATGTGGCAGTTCGAGTGCCGTTAGAATTTCAGAGGCAGTGTTTACCATATCGTCAAATATTGCTTCACTCTCCTCTGGTTTTGTAATACAGACAAGTTCGACCTTGTGAAACTGATGCTGACGGATAATGCCGCGTGTATCGCGTCCTGCTGCACCAGCTTCTTTTCTGTAGCATGATGTATAGCCTGTCATTTTTATCGGAAGTTTATCTGCCGGGAGTATCTCATCTTGAAAGAGATTTGTCAGTGGCACTTCTGCTGTCGGGATTAGATAAAGATCCTGCCCCTCAATTTTATAAAGGTCATCTTCAAATTTTGGCAACTGTCCAGTACCTTCAAGTGCTTTGCGGTTTACAAGGTGTGGTACACTCACTTCTGTGTAACCTTTTTTATTGTTGTAGTTGAGCATAAAGTTGATGAGGGCACGTTCAAGTTTTGCTCCCATATCATAAGCAACACTAAAACGGCTTCCTGCGAGTTTAACACCGCGTTCAAAGTCTATCCAGCCATTTTGCTCCGCAAGTTCCCAATGCTCTTTTGGCGTAAAGTCAAATTTACGAGGCTCCAATACTTTCTTTAGCTCAATGTTGTCTTCTTCATCCTCACCGTCTGGAACTGAGTCATCCGGCATATTTGGAATGGCCATGGCAATAGCCTCAAGCTCTTCTTGACGGAGTCTTTGTATCTCAATGGCATCGGCCACTCTTATCTTGTTTTCATCGACTCGTGCTTTAAGCTCGGAGATGTCTTTTCCCTCACGTTTATAGACACCAAACTCTTTACTCATGGCATTTTGGGCAGCTTGCAGTGCTTCATACTCTTTCTTCGCCTCTTTGAGCTCTTCGTTTTTGATGCGAAGTTTTTCTAGAAGTTTTTCATCAACGCCTTTGCGAAGCAGTTTTCGTTTTACTTCATCGAAGTCTTTTTGCAGTAGTTTTAAATCAATCATTTTTTTCCTTCTTTGTTGCCACTAGACTAAAATATCTTTTGCTATTTGAAATTGGTTTGCAGTCATTAGGTGGATTTTTGGATGGAGCTCTTTGAGTTCTTCAAAAAGTGTTTTGCTAAGTTCAAATCCAACCTTATACTCTTCATCTATCCCTTTTGCATTTGCCTCACGCAGCTTGTCAAGCCAGCATGGTGGAACATTGATGCCGGGAACATGAGAAGCGAGGAACTGGGCAGTACGCAGTTTTGTAATTGGAAAGACACCTAAAATAAGTTCCGCACTTTTATTTTCACTGCAGCACTCTTTGTTGGCATTCTCTTTGAGCTCAAGCAGTTGTTTCGCACTCTCAAGATCATATACTGGCTGAGTTATAATGCCACGTGCGCCATGTTTTATCTTTTTTTGCATCTTTTTTTGCAATGTTTTTGGATTTTTTGCATAGGAGTTGACAACGGCAAAAGGATAGATATGCTTTGGACGTTCTTTAAAAGGTTTTGCCGCATAGTCCATGCCCGCATTAAAAGCAGAGATAATGTCAAGCAGAAGTGTAGAGTCTGCCTCAAAGACACCTTTTGCATTGGGTTGATCGGAGATGTTCGCAGGATCTCCCGTGAGCGCCAAAATAGCTCTGATGTCAAACTCATTTGCACCGAGCAGGTCAGACTGCAATGCTATCTTATTTCTGTCACGCATACTCATCGTCGCTATAACGGGTTTGTTAAAACGCTCTTGAAGCAGTTTTGCTGCAAAAAGCGCATTGAATTTCAGCTTCGCAAGAGGGTTGTCCGTTGTAGAGAAGCCATCTACCATCGTATGCAGATTGAGTGCTTCGATCTTATCAATGATCGGCGTAAATGTTGCAGAGTGCCCTGGTGTTGTCTCTAGGGTAATATATGTATCGTTTTTTAACTTGTTTATGAGTGCATCAAACAAAAAAAGTCCTATTATAGTTGTCTTTGGATATAATTCCGACATTATATACAAAAGAGAGAAAATTTATGCTAAAACTTGCAGTATTTGACTTTGATTCTACATTGATGGACGGTGAAACCATAGACTTTTTTGCCGAAGAACTTGGAATTAGAGAAGAGGTGTCGAAAATCACAGAGGAGGCAATGAGCGGCAGACTCGATTTTTTTGAATCGCTGCAGCAGAGAGTCGGTTTGTTGAAAGGTTTGGACTTTTCCATTGTTGAAAAGATTTCACATAATCTACCTTATATGCCAGGTGCCCGTGAGACGATAGATGCGCTGAAAAGTCGTGGTATGAAAGTAGTCTGTTTTAGCGGTGGATTTCGTACTGCGACATCGTATGCAAAGGATATGCTTGGACTTGATGCAGACTTTTCCAACGCTCTGCATGTTAAAGACGGCAAGCTGACAGGTTTAGTGGGTGGAGATATGATGTTTAATTTCTCTAAAGGAGATATGCTCGAGCGTATTCAAAGCGTTATGGATATCACACCGCAAGAGACACTTGTCTGTGGTGATGGTGCGAATGATCTCTCAATGTTTGCTCACGCAGGCACTCGTGTGGCATTTTGTGCACATGACATATTAAAAAAAGAGGCAAATATCATTATAGAAGAAAAAGATTTGTCACTCTTATTAAAGGAAATTTAATGTTAGAAAATACAGTCTGGAGACAGTACCATAATGAAAATAATTTTAGGGATAAAATAGCGCAGTTTTGTAAATTGGAGAGTATCGATCTCATAGAAGATGATAAACTGCTCTATAGTGTTTTAAAATCGAAATTGACGAAAAAAGAGCTTAAGCTCTTTGCAATGGACTGTGCAAAAGTAGGTGATGAAGAGCTGAAAAAAGAGTTTTCCTACAATGATGAGGAACTTGAAAAGGCGAAATTTAAACTCTATAGAAAACTCAAACAAGATAAGACACGTTTAGATTTTAGAGAAAGTATAAGCACAGAAATAGAGTAAAAAATATTATTAATCTCTTATTTACCAAGATGTAAGTAATATATTATAATTTTATCACATAAATAAGGAAAAAACAGAATGAAAAAAACTACTTCATTATTATTAGCAGCTCTTGTCTCTGTCTCAGTTTTTACAACTGCCGCTACAGCAGATGCGAGCAAAGGACAAAGAATTTATCTCAAAAAATTAAAAGGTGCATGCAAAAAAGATGGCTTGAAAAGTGGTGCTGTTTTTGCCATTAAACATGATCGTCATGGGTGGGAAGCCATACAAAAGGCTGGCAAACTGAAAGCCGAATGGGTAAAAATCTGCCCTCACGCTGCTAAAAAAGTCAAAAAACTCAGAAAAAAAGATGTGAAAAATCTTTATGATTTTGTATGGAAATATGCTTCAGACGGTGCAACACCATCTTGTGGTTAGCCCCTTACTTTAAAATAACTTTTAATGTTACCCGTCTTGAGCGTGTTTTGTCTTCAAGGCCGCTGTTGATAATATTATGAGAGTAGCTTAACCCACTCCCTTGTAGAATTTTAGTGAGCCATTTTTGCCTACTCTCATCCTGTGTGCCAAAAAGTTCACGCAGGACTGAAAAAGAACGCTTCATAGAGAGGTCTTCGTTATTGAGATATCGCTCTTTGAAGCTTACATTTTTCCACTCACTTGATGTATGTCCATTGATGCTCAATGTTTCGACATAGTCTTTGTTAGCGTATAGAAATTCCAGTAATTTTTTAGAAAACCTTTGGAGAAAATTTCTTTGTGCTTGCGTGAGCTTATACTCTCCTGCTTTAAAATAGAGTGCTTTATCTGTGAACTCTATGGTGAGATCCTCTTTGATGTGCAGTCTGTTTGCTTGTATCTCTTTTTCAAAAGTTTTACAAAGAGCGTCGTAAAAATTACCCTGTAGCGTTGCAATCTGCGCTATCGTTGCATCTTGATTGAGTTTAAGTATCCACATATTTCCCTCTTGTGAATAATCATCTGTATGGATACCCGCAACAGCGACTTGTGTGTTGTGTAAAATTGTCAATGCATAAAAGATATCGAAATTTTCTCCGCCGTAATGTTCCTGTTTGAGCATAGCAAGATCTGAGTCCAAAAGCATGGCAAGGCCATCTGTATTGTGTTTGTCTTTAACATAACCGACACCCATCAGCATACCGTTGGAAAACTCTTTAATGTCCATAAGCCCCGAAGGGTATGTTGTAGCGATCTCTTTGTCTGCTAAAATGTTTTGATAAAGATCGAATTTCACTAAGCGAATATGCTCTTTTTGCACATGATTGTATTGGATGAGACTCACGACAAAATTGTTGTCTCTAAGTCTTATGATTTTTTTAGGAACGACTAAGTTTTCATCCTGAGTTTGTGTAATGAAATGATTGAGCCATATTTTGTTGCCATTTTCCGTAATGCGCATAAAACTCACATCTCTACTCTTTTGTGAAGACATAGTACTTACAACAATAATGGATCCGTCCTGCGCTTCTACAGCATCTATGCTATTGTCATCAAAACGAGTACCATACTTTTTACTCCAAAGTATCTCTCCTTCTTTGGAAAAACGTGTAATGAAGATATCGTTATTGCCAAGACCGGTTTGAAACATAGCGTCAGTTGTGGCACGGGATGTAAAAGAGGAGCCAACCGCAAGAACACCACCGTCACTCAGCAGTATGAGATTACTCATCCTGTCATAGTTCTTTGTTCCAAATATCTTTGCGTAAAGGATATTGCCATTGGCATCAAGTTTGGCAACGAGTAGAGAGCCATCGAGTGTATAGCCCCCTATAAAGTAGCCATTCGTTGGTGTTTTAACAACAGCGACAGCTTTGTTGAAACGGTTGAGCTTGGCTGTTTTAGAGAGGAGAATCTGTGCTTGATTATTTACTTTAATAAGGCTCATCTGCGCCCCGTATTTGTTTGAGACGCTCTCAAGATAATCAAAAGCATTGGTGTATGTTTTGCTTGGAGCGGAAGAGCGCTTAAATTCGTTCGCAAAACCTACGGCTGTTATGGTCCTGTCATGATCTTCTGTAATGTCAAAAAGTCCGGCATTGAAAGGCTTATGTATAATGACAGAAAAATCTTTTGTTGTTTGTGCGTTACTAAGAGAGAAGAGTAGGAAAAAGAGTAGAAATAGTTTCATTAGATTGCTTTTTTTCTAAACTTAAAGCAATAAATATTCCTAATTTGAAAGTGGTGCCGAAGCACCAAGAAAACCTTATTTTAGGTTTTCAAAAGGGTTTGTTACAACTTTTTTACGAGTTACAACATATGGTACGAATGCCGCTGCACGCGCACGTTTGATGACAGTAGAGATCATATCTTGGTGACGTTTACAGTTACCTGTTAAACGACGTGGCATGATTTTGTATCTCTCTGAGAGTGAAAAACGTAGGTTCGCTACATCTTTATAGTCCAT
>VCAX01000085.1 GCA_013607665.1 Campylobacterota bacterium
AGGTATGGAGAGTCTGGGAAAAGTTCATATAAAATTGCTAACATTCCTTTGGATTGAAAAAGGAGTGTATAGGCAGGATTGAGAATAATTGCTTTTTGTTGCTCCATGATCTTTGTAAGTGTTGTTGCGAGTTCTGGTTCATCACTTGCAATGTCTTCCCATGGATAAAGTTTAAACCAATATTCATAAGGATTTTCATTACGATCGTATATACCATTGTCATCAAAATGCACATTTTGCAAAAATTCAAAACTTGTTACAAATCCAGCATCGTTTGCCATTTGTTGGAGTAGTTTTGTGGTTGCCTCTTCTTCATCATTTCCCTCGATAGATGAGAATAGTATTTTCCAACCGTCATAGAGTTCGTTAAATCTCTGGGTATCATCAAAGAGGGTAATAAGTCTTTTAAAATTCTCACTAATGGCTTCATATACATTGTTAAATTGCTTTGCTTCATCCATATTATTGTGTTTAAGTATGGCCCATTGCAGGAGGGCTATTTCAAAGAGTGCTGTCGGAGTGTCAGCATTGAATTCTATAAGTTTGATTAGTTCTCCATCTATGCCACCTGCAAAATCAAAACGGCCATAGATATGCCAGTGAACATCATTTTCCCATGATTTCTTTATCATCTCTATTAAGTTAAAAGGAATACCAAGATCAAAAAAGAGATTGTTATCTATAACATATTCAGCCGCTTCTACATACATATCATAAATTGTATTAGCAGCTTCATAGTAGGCTTCTGCTTCCTCTTGCGTGAGCTGTACCAACTCATCACTTATATATTTGCTGCCATCACTATCTGTATGCCAAGTAAAGCCTATATCACTTAGGGTTGCATCGTCTATTGGATTGACTTTTACTGTTGTAACCATTTTTATCTATCCTCCGAAGAAACCGCTTTTTTTATAGGTAGAGCTTTTAGAACTGCTACCAAAGAAACTTTTCTTTGCCGATGTACGCTGTTTTTTTTGTTTATATGCTGATGCCGTATAGGCACTTCGTGTATTGCGTGAGAAAGCTTTATTGCTCATAAGAGAATTTGCTATCATATTACCTAGCAGACTTCCTGCTGCAACGGCTAAAATGGTACCAGCGAGCCCCATACCTGCACTACTTTCATTTTCCTGTGATGTTTCACTTGTACCGTTTTGTACTTTTTCATACTCTTGAGCGGCAAGTGCTTTCATCTCTTCTTCATTCATGAATCTTTCACGAATACTACCGTACTCATCTCTTTCACGAATAATGGCACGAGTTGGCCCTTCTGTCGGCATCTCTTCAACAACCTTATATTTTCCATTAGGAAGTTGTTCAATAACTAGAAATTTATTTTGTGCTTCTTGTTGACGCTGCTCGCATCCTGTAAGTGTACTCATTATCATAACACCAGCTGTGCCAAGCATAACACCGGCAGTTAAAGAAGAAATATGTTTCATTTTAGTAGTTTCCTTGAATTTTATTTTTATCTAGTAGTATGATTTTTTTTAGTTCATAATCATAAAAACTGATCCCTTTTCTCCCATTGTACAGCAGATCTCCATGGTAAGAGAATTTATCGGTTTTGAGAGTGATATTCTTTTGCATAAAAAGGATTTCTCCAACATAGTTTCCAATAGGAGGAATAAGGGTTGCAGCACTGGCGACAAAGAGGGTGGTAATGACTACAACAGCTATTTTGTTTGAGAGGTACATAATAATATAGCCCAGAATAATGGTAAAAAAAGTAAAAATAAAAATATTTTGATTATCGGCAAAGAGAATATTATAGTAAAGTTGAATGCCATGGGCATCTATATAATTCTCTTTTATACCCAGAAAAAGAAAAAAATCGAGAATAAAGGTAAAGAACATACCACTTAGTATCATTTGCAAAATTTTACTCATCGTAACCTCTTTTTCTTTTTTTGGTTAATTTTATACAGTTTGGAAGCTTTACTTTCAAAAAGTCCTTGTTTGTTCTCTATTATTATATCAGCTTTTTGTTCACAAAAATCTCTTTGAAATGTTTTGCCACTCTCATTTGCAGAAGTTGAGTAGGCCCAAGATAAATTACGAAGAAGCTGAGAATGAAGTGGTGATTTGGCGACACGAAAAGCTCTGTTTTTAATTACAAAGGTTGTCTTTTTCGCTCGTCGAACACTTTGTTTAAAGGGAGTTGGAATACGAATATTCTGTTGTGTGAGTGTAGTGAAATCGTTAAAAACGCGAATAAAAGGTTTTGTCTCTGGACGGGATTTTATCTCACGCAGCCGTTTGGCATCTTGAGAGAGCAGACCAACAGTTGTGTCTGTCTGCGTGAGAATAATCTTTTTGTTTAGACTAAAAAGTCTTGCAGAGCTGTTGCACTTGACCATTTATCATCTTTCATCTCATCAAGAGCAAGGATAAGAGCACGCGTTGCAGAGAGTGTTGTAAAATATGGGATATTACGTTTAAGTACCTCTTGGCGAATGACAACGGCATCTTTTTTACTTGTATTGTTATCTGAAGTATTAATAGCCATATGGATTTCGTCATTTTTCATACTGTCTTCAATATTTGGACGGCCTTCTGAAATTTTGAGTACTACTTCACATGCTATGCCTGCTTCTTGGATAACTTTCTGTGTTCCTTTTGTTGCTACAAGTTTAAAACCATGTTTGATGAGCCCACTTGCAATTTCTGCAGCATGTTTTTTGTCTGAATCAACAAAAGAGAGGAAACATGTTCCTCCTGTTGGGATTTTGTTTCCGGCACTCAGTTGTGATTTTGCAAAGCTGACACCAAAGTTTTTACTAATACCCATAACCTCGCCAGTTGATTTCATCTCCGGAGAGAGTACAAGGTCTGCACCGTAGAGTTTATGGAAAGGAAATACCGCTTCTTTTACAGATACATGCCCTTTGAGGCGAGGACGGAGCAGGTCGTTGTGTTCTTGGACAATGTTGTATTTGTCATAATATTCCAATGAACTTCTGAGTGTTTCTCTCATCATGACACGTGTAGCGACTTTTGCAAGCGGCATTCCGGTAGCTTTTGAAACAAATGGCACTGTACGGCTTGCACGTGGATTTACTTCTATGAGGTAGATCTCATCTTGATAAATCGCATACTGAACATTCATAAGTCCGCGTACACCAAGACCGAGTGCAATCATTTTTGTCTGCTGCTCCACTTTCTCTATCATCTCCTGCGTGAGATTAACCGGAGGGAGTGAACATGCAGAGTCTCCAGAGTGGATTCCTGCTTCTTCGATATGCTGCATAACAGAACCGATATAAACCTCTTTACCATCTGAAATACAATCTACATCAAGTTCAATCGCCTGATCAAGGAATTTGTCAATTAAAACAGGTGCTTCGTTACTTACTGAGATAGCAAGATCCATATACTCTTTGAGTTCAGATTCAGAGTAAACGATGCGCATTCCACGACCACCAAGTACAAATGATGGACGCACTAATACAGGATAACCAAGCTCTTTTGCAATAACATAAGACTCCTCTTTTGTTCTTGCCAGACCATTTGCAGGTTGCTTAAGCCCATGACGATTAACAAAGTCAGAGAATTGTTCTCTATCTTCAGCCAAAGCTATGACAGAAGCCGGTGTTCCTGCAATTTTAGCACCGATCTTTGTGAGGCCATCTGCAAGTTTCAGCGGTGTTTGTCCACCAAAGTGAACGATGATGCCATCTGGGTCTTCATTCTCAATGACCTCGCGTACATGTTCAAAATCAATCGGTTCAAAATAGAGTACATCTGAAGTGTCATAATCCGTTGAGACTGTTTCAGGATTACAGTTGTACATAATCGTCTCTATATCCATCTCTTTAAGTGCAAAGGCTGCGTGAACACAGCAGTAATCAAACTCAATGCCCTGACCGATTCTGTTTGGTCCACCACCTAGGATAAGTACTTTTTTCTTTTGAGATTTGCGTGAAATTACTTCCGGTAGTGCTGTGATATTCGTTGTGGAGTAGAGGTATGGCGTGAGTGCTTCAAACTCTGCTGCACAGGTGTCTACTTCATTGTACTCAAGTGATACCCCGAGTTTTTTTCTTGCTTCATAGACAATATCCTCACTTGCATTTTCGTTCACGTTCTTTGCGATGAGCTGTGAGATACGTTTGTCTGAGAAACCATCGACTTTTACTTTACGCATTAATTCTGCATCAAAGAGTATTTTGTCAGTAATTGTCTTCTCGGTTGCAATAAGCTCTTGGAGTTGGTACAAAAACCATGGGTCGATTGCGCAGGTGTCAAACATATCTTCTATGCTCATTCCTCGTCTGAAACCTTCTGCAACATAGAGGATTCTGTCTGCATTTGGACGGCGAATCTCATGACGTATGAACTCTTCATCTGCATCTATTTCATCAAAACCGCACAGTCCAGTCTCAAGTGAACAGAGTGCTTTTTGTACAGACTCTTTAAATGTGCGTCCTATTGCCATGACCTCACCGACAGATTTCATGGAAGTTGAAAGTGTAGATTCTGCTTCAGGAAATTTTTCAAATGTAAAACGTGGTACTTTTGTTACGATGTAGTCAATGACAGGCTCAAAAGATGCCGGTGTTCCCGTAATGTCATTTGTAATTTCATCAAGTGTAAAACCGACTGCCAAAAGCGTTGCTACTTTTGCGATTGGATAACCTGTTGCCTTTGATGCAAGAGCAGAAGAGCGGCTTACACGAGGATTCATCTCAATAACGATCATTCTTCCTGTTTTTGGATCAATTGAGAACTGTACATTTGATCCACCTGTATCTACACCAATCTCACGCAAGATGGCAAAAGAAGCATCACGCATTCTTTGGTACTCTTTGTCCGTTAAAGTGAGTGCCGGTGCGACAGTGATAGAGTCACCTGTATGGACACCCATCGGATCAAAGTTTTCAATAGAACAGACGATGATACAGTTGTCCGCTTTATCACGGATAACTTCCATCTCGTACTCTTTCCAACCAAGAAGTGACTCTTCAATGAGAATCTCTGTAACCGGTGATTCATCAAGCCCGCGCGCGGCAAGTTTTTTAAACTCATCCATATTGTAGGCAACCCCAGAACCGCCGCCTGCAAGAGTGAATGAAGCACGAATGATGATAGGAAAACCGATTTTCTCTGCAGCTGCAAGGGCATCATCCATGTTGTATGCATACATTGAAAAAGGCAGGTCCATTCCGATTTTAATCATCGCTTCTTTAAATGCGGAACGGTCTTCACCTTTGTTAATAGCTTCAGGGTTCGCACCTAAAAATTCAATACCTTCAAGCATTCCTTTTTCATACATGCTCATTGCGACATTGAGAGCTGTTTGCCCGCCCATTGTCGGTAGAACCGCATCAACATTCTCATCTTGAATGATACGTGCGATAATATCTTCTTTAATAGGTTCAATGTATGTTCTATCTGCAAACTCAGGGTCTGTCATAATAGTAGCAGGATTGGAGTTTATAAGAACAACGCGATAGCCTAACTCTTTTAAAGTTTTAACAGCTTGTGTTCCAGAGTAGTCAAACTCACATGCCTGACCGATGATGATCGGGCCAGAACCTATAAGTAAAATGGTTTTAATGTCGGTGCGTTTTGGCATTTGTTACCTCTTAAAAAATGGTTATAAAATTTAGAGATTATAGCCAAAAGGCACTTAATATTTGATGAGAGCTTAATACTCGAAGGTATAAATG
>VCAX01000086.1:0-4837 GCA_013607665.1 Campylobacterota bacterium
GGGAGAGTGAACCGACAAATATTGCTACAACGAGTATGAGCGCGATCCATTTAAATCGCAAAGTAAGTCCGAGAAGTTTTTCATAGATTTTATCGACTCTTCTAAAGAGGGGCTCTGTAAGGTTATAAAATCGGCTCTCTCCTTTATGCAGTACTCGCGCACTTATACTCGGAATGAAACTCAGTGCTATCGTGTAGGAGATAATAATGGCAAAACCGACAGTCATTGCAAAACTCTCAAAGAATTTTCCAACGATACCGCTCATATTACCAACAGGAACAAAAACAGCCAAAAGCATAGCCGAAATCGCCAAAATTGCAAAGGCCATCTCTTTTGTCCCCTCATAAGCCGCTTGAAATTTACCCATTCCCGCTTCCATCTTTTTGTAGATGTTTTCAATGACGACAATGGCATCATCGATGATAATACCAATAGCGAGCGTGAGCCCGATAAGTGTCATTTTATTGAGATTGAATCCCATATAGTTCATTAAAGCGAAAGTACCGAAAATAGAGGTCGGAATGGCAAGGGCTGAGACAAAGGTAATGGTAAAATTTCGTAAAAAGAAAAAGATGATAATCGCTGCTAAAATAGAACCGTAAATAAGGTCAAATTTGACATCGTTTAAAGAGTTTATGATAAAAGGCGTCGTATCTTGCATCGCTTTTACTTCAAATCTTTCTCCTGCCATTTTTTGGAGTTGTGGCAGTGTCTCTTTGACCTTATTGACTATCTCTATCGTGTTGGTACCTGAAATCTTTTGTATCTGCAGTGTGACACCTTGCATAGAGTTGTAAGAGGCATAGCTTTTTGCATCACTGAGCGTATCTTTTACCGTTGCAATGTCACGCAGTTTGATATTGTTCTTAATGCGTATCTCTTTAAGTGCATCAATATCAACAGCATCGGCATTGGTTTTTAAAATGAATTCACTCTTATTTGTGATGATCTTACCACCGCCGATTTTGACATTCTCTTTTTCTATGGCATTGTTGAGCTCTAAAATAGAGATGCCGTATTTGTTAAGTGCTTTAAGATCAGGGTAAATCTGTATCTCTCTGTCTTGATATCCAATGATGTTGACAGCACCGACACCCATGATCTTTTGCAGGGCTGGTTTGACTTTTTCATCAGCAAAGAGCATAAGATTTCGCAGTGTGTCATTTTTTGTTGCTAAGAATATATTGATAATGGGTGCACCGCCGATATCAAGTTTGCTTACCAGCGGTGTGCGTGCATCTTTTGGAAGTGTTACTGCTGCAACCTTGTCTCTGACATCGTTTGTCGCTTCGTCAATGTCTCTTTCAAGAAAAAATTTGACCGTAATGATACTCACGCCGTCACTGCTGGCAGAGGTGATACTGTCCACTCCGCCGATACGGCTGATGGCCTCTTCAAGTTTATCTGTTACCTGTGATTCTATGGTTGTAGGCTCAGCGCCGGGATAGAGAGTCTGAATCGTGACAATTGGAAAGTCGATGTTTGGAAAGAGCGAAGAGGGCATTGTTTTAAAGCTCATGTAACCAAAGATGACAAGAGTCAAAACATACATGAGTGTCGCTATTGGTCTGTTTATGGCTGTTTTATACATGTTTATCTCTCATCTGTTAGAATATAGCCATCACCAAAAAGTCCGACTGTAATGTTCTTGGCTTCTACTTCTGCACGAATTTTTCTGTTGTTAAAGTTAGCATATGGGTAAACTTTCGATATTACCCCTTTGTATGTTTTTGGATCTCCGTCTATTGTGTACTCAAAAATTTTGCCTGGTTTTACGAGTCTATTGTATTTTTGATCGAATTCTAAAATAAGTTTTCTTGCGTGGAGACTCTGGATTTTAAAAACGGTTTTCAGTATCATACCACTGACGGCATCACCTATCTCTATAGCTTTATCGTAGATGACCCCATCAAAAGGAGCTTTTAAAAAAGTCTTTGCATAGAGTGCTTTTTGGTATGCAACGGCATCTTTGGCTTTTTCATATGCACTGACGATTTGATCGAATTTTCCCTCATCTATGAGCTTTTTTATCTTCTCTTGCCTGTCAAGATTTCTTTTGGCATACTTGAGCGTTGTTTGGGCACTTGCAAGCATCGCTTTGATGTCATCGTTTGCAAGTGTCGCGAGTACTGCACCTTTTTTTACTTCTGAGCCAATGCTTACATTTACATTCTCAACGATTCCACTGGCGATAAAGGCAAGTTTTGCATCTTTTGCGGCGACAACATTGAATATAGCATAGACATTCTCTGCGTGAGAGAGAGAAATGAGTGTGATAAGTGTCAGTAGAATTTTTTTCATTGGAGATACTCCTTAAGGTTTTTGGAATGGTAGTAGTAGTGAATGGCATAGGCAATCTCTAGGTCATTAAGAGATTTTTCATAGAGTGCTTTTGCTTCTGTATGTGATGAGAGTGCATCAAGATAGACAACATTGTCCACAATGCCTGCATTGTACTTCTTGGTTATTGTTTTGAGTGCACTTGTTGCAGCCTTGAGTGCGCTGCGTGAGCTTTTGATATTGAGCTCGGCTGTTTGGATTCGCTTGCGTGAGAGCTCTAGCTGCATTTTTTGCTCTTTTGATTTGTAGATTATCTGTTCATGAAGTGCATCTGCCTGCAGTTTAATGGCCTCTTTTTGCTCACGCAAGACGCCAAAATCAAGAACTCTGAGATTGAGTGTCGCCATAATGGTATTTTGTTTGTCCAGCTGTTCTATTACTTGGCCGCCAAAAGTCGGCTTGTCTTGGTATCCATAGAGTGTATATGTGTCTTCAAGTGTAATGTTTGGGTAGTAGTAGCTGTCAATGGTTTCGCTGAGATTTTTGAGAGCTTTTTTATTGCTGCGTAGTGCTAAAATGCTATCAAGCTCACTGCTCTCTTGCGTGAGCAGCTTTTTAAACGTAGAGTTTTCAAGCCTTGTAATGGGAGTACCTACTTGTAATTCTAAGGACTTTTTGAGCGAGAGAATCTGAAATTTGAGTGATTCCATGGCATAAATATTTCTGTCATAGGCGGATTGCAGGCGGTCCACATCATCACTTGTAGCAAGTTTTGCATCATAAAACGCCTGCATACGTTGCAGTTGTGCTTTTACCGCTTTGGAAGCCTCTTCTCTGGCATCGAGCGAGCTGTAAAGGCTTTTGAGATTGTAGAATGCTTTTGTAATGTTTAAAAACATCGATTTTGTATTGGCTTCATGGGAAAACTTTGCAGCACTTACTTCTTCATTTTTCTGTTTTTTCGTGTATGATTTTTTACCGCCGTCATAGATGTCAAAACTTAATTTTGCTGCGGCTCCGTATGTTGTACCAGGGAAAAAAGGTGTCGGATCATCATCTCTTTTGTAAAAAGCATTCGCATCGAGAGTAGGGTAGTAATTGTTCTGTGCCGAATCGAGCTCTTTTTCTTTTGAACTTACAGAAATCTGAGAGGATTTGAGTAGATTGTTGTTTTGTTGTGCAAGTTCAAGAAGAGATTTGAGATCTTGACTCAAAAGGAGTGCCGGCAAAAGTAAAAAGATGAATTTTTTCATTGTATCTCCATAAGGTTAAAGATAGTGTCTATAAAGGTATTGAAATCGTTTTGCAGATTTTCCTGTGTTCCGATGACACTGTTGTGCAGAAACATTCCATCACCGATGACAAAGAGTGCCTTTGCAAGCTGAAGTGCTTCAGGTCGCAGTTCTTTATTGTTCACGCCGTCGTGTAGTATTTCGACAAACCAAGTGTAGTAGTTGTTTATGCACTGTTTGTGAAAAGCGATCATTTCATCGTTTGGAGCGATGAGGGCAAGAGCGACAAACTCTTTATAGAGCTTTCTGAGGTTTTTATCTTCTTCGTTATAAAAAAAGGTGGAAAATGAGCGTATTTTCTCTTTTGTAGAATCTTTTGTCTCTAGTTGAAGTTTGAGTTTTTTGGAGTGTTCAAGCATTAAAATGTTTACAAGTTCAAAAACAATCTCATTTTTATCTTTAAAGTACTCATAAACAGTCCCTTTACCAATACCGGCACTTTTTGCAACTTCAGAAACTGTAATGTTATTAATACCTTTCTCTAAGATGAGATCTTTGCATGCAAGTGCGATATCGCGCCTTTTCTGCTCTTTATCTACGATAATTGCCACTGAGTTTTCCTTGCTATAATTTAATGACCGACTATCAGTCAATTAAATTATATTCAAAGAATCCTTAAAAATCATCATCTCCGAACTCTTTTTCGAGTTCTCTTTGGTATTTTTAAAGATTTTTGCAGACTTGACACTATTTGGGTGTTTTTTTGCTGTCGAAATTATATTGTTTTATGGCTTTCAATGCCTTAAAATAGGGAGTTTTATAGTTTTTCAGGACTGACTATATATTTTTAACACTACATTTTATTTAAAACAAGTCTCTTCGAGAGAATAATGACGAATCAATAAAACTGCATTTTATCTCTTCCCAATTATTTTTTAAAACTCCTTCATTTATAAAAACGATATACGAGACGAAGAAGCGGAAGAAAGAGGTTTTGAAAGAGTTTATTCTGTTCTATTGAGATAATGGGATAAATAAAAACTCAACCAAAACTTCAAATCAAAAGAAAGACAAAAAGGACACATTATGACACAGTTACAGATAGAAGAAAAATTCGAAGGTATAGAGGGAATTAATGAGGCGAAAAAAGTGTATAGAGAATTAGCTAAACAACTACACCCCGATGTTGGTGAAACAAATGAGATGTTTAAATTACTCAACCAAGTGTATAACCATATATTGGAACATGGACTCAGTTTTTTAGATGAAAGTGAATTTGATGTTGAACTTGAAAGAGTCATAAGTAAAATTCTACACTTTGAACC
>VCAX01000086.1:4844-5619 GCA_013607665.1 Campylobacterota bacterium
GTAAATTATATTCAAAGAATCCTTAAAAATCATCATCTCCGAACTCTTTTTCGAGTTCTCTTTGGTATTTTTCATCTTTTTCTTTTTGGAGTTGTGCTTTTGTCAACACAGCTTCATGTAAAAATTCTCCAAAGAATGTTTTAGATTCTGTTTTTGCAAGGAAAAGATAGACACCTGCAACAAGTGCAATAGTGGTAATGGTTGCTATTGTTGCTTGAATAGGATTGAATTGTTGAATAGGTTCACGCTGTTTTATCTCACATACGCCTCCTGGACAGTGCTCAGGATCTTTACTAGTCATGGCTTTATAGATCATACATCCTACACATATACCAAAAGCAGCTTCAAGGAACATCAGTGTAAGACACAACACACAGATCATGACCTTATAAAATGTAATATCCCAGTGTAAAACGAACCAGTAAATCATTGGCCATGAGACTATCCATCCGAGTATCCATGCAAAACGCTTCTGCAGGCCACCTACATATTCCGGCTTTTGATTACGCACAACAAATTTTCCTAAAAGTAAAGAAGGTGAGTATTTTGGAGAGATGACCCGTGCTGTAAAATCAATAAATAAAAATGCCAAATAGACACGAGCGACTATAATATGATTGTAACCGATACCTACAAAAATGACAATCATTCCAAGCATAAAAAGTATTCCAGCAGCGGCACGCGCTTCTCTTTCATTAATGACTGTGACATCGTATCCCGGTACTTTATCACCATATTCAAATAAAAAACTCTGAAGATTCAAAAAAGGCTCCTT
>VCAX01000087.1 GCA_013607665.1 Campylobacterota bacterium
ACTTAGTATTGACAAGCAGAAACCTTAACCACAGTTTAAGCAAAGTTTTTGTACACTTCCGGACTTAAATTAAAGAAGGATATGTCAAATGAAAAGAACATACCAACCACATAACACACCAAGAAAAAGAACACACGGTTTCAGAGCTAGAATGGCTACTGCAAACGGTCGTAACGTTTTAAATCGTCGTCGTGCTAAAGGTCGTAAAAAATTGTCAGTATAGGCGGATTTGATATAGTTAAAACTCATAAAGAGTTTAATTATATCTATAAAAAAGGAAAGAATCAGCACAGTAGCAGTGTTGTACTCTTCTTTCTTCCTCAAAAGGGAATTCATAAAGTAGGCTTTACAGCAACCAAAAAAATCGGTAATGCAGTAAAACGTAATCGTGCGAAGCGTAGAATGCGGGCAATGTTTATAGAATTCTCAAACTCTCTTAAAGACGGCTCTTACATTTTTGTTGCAAAAGCCGGACTTTTTGATACTTCTCATGAAAACTTCAAAAATGATTTTAAAAAGATTCTCACGCGTGCTCAAGCAATTTCTGCTTAAACTTTTATGGCTCTATCAGAAGTTTTTTACACTCATAGGTTTTGGTTCGTGTAGATATTACCCAAGTTGTAGTGAATATGCGCGATTAAATTTTGAAAATAACTCACTTTCAAGTGCTTTTTACCACTCTTTTACTAGAATATTGCGTTGTAATCAATTTTTTGAAGGCGGTATTGAGTATCCACTTCTGGATAAGCTTTGTCAAAAGCCCGCAAAACTCGATGTTGATTCTATAAAATATTGGCTGGTTCCCAATCAAAAAGACCGTTATTACATTATAAAAAATTTTTCATATAAAGGGTAGTTTGTGTTAGACAAAATGTCACCAAATCAAAGATTGATAGTTGCAGTACTATTGTCTGTAGTTTTTTTCGTAGGATATACTGCAATATTTCCACCGGTTGAGCAGGAAGTTGCACCTCAGAAGCAACAAGAAGTAGTACAAAGTAAAGAGCAGAGTGTTGCAAAAGCAGCCCAAGAAGTAGCAGGACATACAATAGCGACAGAAGAAAAAGCTTCCAAACGCACATCAAGCACTATTGTCAGCGTTAAAAACGATAAATTTGTACTGACAATAGATACACTTGGACGTATCGCTTCAAAAGAGCTCTTAGAAGATAAGTTTAGAAATGATGAGGATCTGCATGCACAGGTTATTCCGGATCAAGGAACAAAACCGCTCTATATCAGATTCGCAGATGATGCCATCAATGATGAGGCGATTCGTACGCCATATATGGCAGATATCAGTGAAATTGATTTAAAAGATCAGCCTGTTACAGTTGCACTGACACAAAAACTCTCATCACTCACCGTGACAAAAGTATTGACTTTCTATGCCGATGGACATTATGATGCAAAGATTTCTACATCTAAAGATGTTCGTCACTTTGTATATCTGGGGGATCGTCCTCAGGTTTCTAAAAAGCTTATGGCTGTTGCCGGTGCACTTATTTATACAGGTGATGATGTTGTCCATATTATTGAAGATGGTGATGCAGAAGGTCGACAGATTTTTCAAGATGTCAAACTTGCCTCGTCTTTTGACCAATATACGGCGATTATTCTTTATGGTTTCAAAAAAGACACAAGTGTCATTGTGGAACGTGGTTGTGATGATAATCCTGTTGTCTATTTCAATGCTGCACAAAATGAAAATATTCATGGGTATATCGGACCAAAAGAGCATAAAGTTTTAAAATCAATTGATCCTATGTTAACAAATGCAATAGAGTACGGGTGGTTCACATTTGCTGCAAAACCGTTGTTTGCACTGCTTTCATGGCTGCATGGCATTTTTGGAAACTGGGGTTGGGCAATTATTGCACTGACTTTTATCATAAGAGCAGTTCTCTATCCGTTAACATACAAGGGTATGGTGAGCATGCAGAAGATGAAAGAGCTTGCTCCAAAACTTAAAGAGCTCAAAGAGAAGTATGGTAAAGATCCGCAAAAACTCAATGCAATGACAATGGAGATGTACAAAAAGCATGGTGCAAATCCACTCGGCGGTTGTCTGCCGATGTTGCTACAGATTCCTGTTTTCTTCGCACTCTATCGTACACTTTTAAATGCTGTGGAACTTCAAGGTGCACCATGGATTCTTTGGATCAATGACCTTTCACGTATGGATCCATACTATGTGCTTCCTATTTTAATGGGGGCGTCAATGTTTATTCAGCAACGTATGACACCGAACAACTTTACAGATCCTATGCAAGAAAAAGTTTTCAAGTATCTTCCTGTGATCTTCACATTTTTCTTTGTGACGTTCCCTTCAGGATTGGTACTTTACTGGTTTACAAACAACCTTTTCTCAATTGCACAGCAATACATAGTCAACCAGCAGTTTAGAAATGCAAAAGATGCACAAGCTGCATTAGAGAAAAAAAGCGAGAAGTAGTCATGATTAAGATAGAAGCCGTAACACTTGAGCAAGCATATAAAGATGCAGCGGCTAGCTTGAAATGTTCTGTGACGGAAATGGCAGTGGAGGTTGTGCAAGCTCCAAGCAGTGGTTTTTTAGGACTTTTTAAAAAGCCGGCTATAATTGTCGCTACTATAGATAAATCAAAAATAGCAGATGGCAAAGAAGAGCGTGTAGTCGTCGAAGCGGTTACAAAAGTTGAAGAAGCCCAAGAGGTGGTGAGTCAAACATTTTTAAATGACACGATTTTACCAACTTCTTTTGTCAGTGATCAAGATGAAGAAGAGCTTGAAGAGGATCTTGCAAGCGGTCTCGATTATACAGCTGATTATGATGATGCTTTTGATGAAGAGAACATAGATGGTGCAGCAGAAGAGCTAAGTGTTGATATTGATGCTGTAGCAAAAGAAGTACAAAAAGAGATCAATGATCTTTTTAAACTTATCTGCTTTGAGATCGATACTATTGAAGTCTCCGCCTATGATAAAGAGACACTGCTTATAGAGTTCAAAGGTGAAGACGCTGCACTGCTTATTGGAAAAGAGGGCTACAGATACAAAGCTCTCTCTTATATGCTCTTTAACTGGATCAATACAAAATATAATGTACAGCTCCGTTTAGAGATTGCAGAGTTTTTGAAAAATCAGGAGGAGTCAGTTGGGCGTTATTTGACAAGTGTTTATGAAAATATTGATAGAGACGGTCGTGCGCAGACAAAGATTCTTGATGGTGTGCTTGTGCAGATTGCACTCAAAGAGCTGCGTGAGCGTTATCCTGAGAAATATGTCGTTATTCGCTCTACGCGTGACGGACTCAAATACATCTTGGTAAATGATTACCACACAAACTAATCATGCAAAATGATACAATAGCAGCCGTTGCCACAGCCAATGGCATAGGCTCTATCGCAATTATCCGTCTCAGTGGCGAAGCAGCACTGAGCATCGCACAAAAACTCTCCAAAAAAGATACTTTCAAAAACAGATACGCAACACTCTCTACTATTTATGACAGCAATGATACCCTCATTGATGAGGCTATCGTTATCTATTTTCAAGGACCACACTCCTTTACGGCCGAAGATGTTGTTGAGATTCAGTGTCACGGCGGCTATATTGTCGCACAAAGCATACTCAAAGCTACATTAGAAGCCGGTGCAAGACTTGCCAACGCCGGAGAGTTCTCCAAACGTGCATTTTTTAATGGCCGTATCGATCTGAGTGAAGCCGAAGCGATAGCGCAGCTGATCAAAGCCAAAAGTGAAGATGCCGCAAAGATATTAGCCTCACAGATGAAAGGCTCTCTGAAAACTTTCATAGAGGAAGTTCGTGATGAAATCATACACATTCTTGCCTATTCGGAAGTCACTATCGATTATGCCGAAGAGGATCTGCCGAGTGATTTGGTAGAGCAGATCCAAGAGAAGCTGAGCCATCTCTATAATCTGCTGCAAAGAACATTGATAGCATCTGAGTCTCGTGCCGGTTTGATGCAGGGATTTCGTGTTGCAATAGTGGGCAAACCAAATGTAGGCAAGAGTTCTTTGCTTAATGCCTTGCTTAATTATAATCGGGCAATAGTGAGTGATATAGCAGGAACAACCCGAGATACGATCGAAGAGCAGGTTAAAATCGGTACGCATCTCATTCGTATTGTCGATACAGCGGGTATTCGTGAAGCTGATGATGAGATAGAGCGCATAGGAATTGAGCGTAGTTTGGAAGCGATTGAGCAGAGTGATATTGTCATTGCACTTTTTGATGGCTCGCGTGAGGCAGATGAGGAAGATGAAAAGATTTTAGAACTTTTAAAGACTCACGCAGCAGAAAAAGCAAAGATACTCATTAAAAACAAAGTGGATCTGCAAGAGAAGTTCACTCTCAAAAACGTTCAATTTGATTTGGAATTAAACTCTAAAGAAGATGTCTCTTCTCTTGTGAACAAACTTCAAGAGATTATGGATAAAACAAATCTGAGTGATGAGATTATGCTTATCTCTGAGCGCCAAATATCTGCAGTAAAGGCAACAATGCAAAATATACAAGAGGCTTTTGAGCCACTAGAGAGTCAAGAACTTGAGATATTCTCCTTTCATCTCAATGAGGCGGTAAAAGAGATAGTAAACATTACAAGACCATTTGAAAATGATGAGATGCTCGATAAGATGTTTGGCTCCTTTTGTCTGGGGAAATAGTTGAAATATCTTGCAATTGATTTGGGTTTAAAAAGAATCGGAATCGCTTACTCTGCGCATAAAGATATTGTCACGCCACTTCCTGTAGTTATAAGAAAAAACCGCAATCAAGCTGCAGGTGAAGTGAAAAAAACTATACAGGAGTGGGAGATAGATGCTGTTGTAGTCGGTGTTCCGCTTGGTGGCAGCAGTGAAGCAGAGATGCGTCGCAGGATAGAGCACTTTATGAACTTAGTTGATTTTGAGGGGGCAGTTTTTTTCCAAGATGAAGCGGGTAGTTCAAAAGAGGCTGAATCAATGATGAAAGGAGAGATGAAGCAGATACGTGACGGACGTATTGATTCACTCTCTGCTATGATTATTCTGCAGCGCTATTTAGCAGCAAATAAGAACAAATAAGT
>VCAX01000088.1 GCA_013607665.1 Campylobacterota bacterium
AGCTCAATTTACACTTAGAAGATAGAGTAAGAGAAAAAACCCGTTCTTTAGAAATTATTAACAAAAATTTAGAAAAAGAGAAACAATTCTCAGAAGAAATTTTAAAAGCACAAAAAGAATTTTTACGCTATACAGTTCATGAGACAAACACACCTTTAAGTGTAATTTTAACAAATATTGAGCTTCATATAATGAAATATGGCAGGGATAAGCATCTTTCTAAAATAGAAGCTGCTGTAAAGAATATCTTTAGTATTTATGATGATTTGTCAATTATTGCCGAGCCCTTACGAAAAAATCAAAGAGATTTGCTCAAAGATAGTTTTAAAGTTGTCAATAAGTTTAAAAAATTTTTGAACTTTCATTTTCATCTTAATATGGTTATCTAATGTTTAAAGAGCTTTTTTCAAACTTTGTGAAGAATCGAAATCTTGCAAAATTAAAAGATGAACGATTTCGATTTTTATTTGAGGAGGACATGAGTGGAGAGTATGTTGTCTTTGATACGGAAACAACAGGACTTGATCCAAAAAAAGATGAAATACTTTCAATAGGGGCTGTAAAGATTAAGGATAACAAAATTTTAACGTCACAAACTTTTGAAATTTATCTTAAAAATACTACAGAAATAAGTTCTAAAAGTATAAAGATACATCATATAAGACCATGTGACTTAGAAAATGCAATTGATACGAAGGAGGGAATTGAAAAATTTTTACACTTTATAGGTTCACGGACATTGGTAGGGTATTATTTAGAGTTTGATGTAGCGATGGTAAACAAATATATACAAGAGAGTTTGGGCATAAAATTACCAAATGAGACTATAGAAGTTTCTGAAGTTTACTTTGATAAAATGATGCCACTAATTCCTCAAGGAAATATTGATTTACGATTCGATACAATCTTAAAAAAATGTGAGATTCCGAACATAGGAGCACATAATGCTGTCAATGATGCAATAATGACAGCAATGATATATCTAAAATTAACACAGGAGAGATAGTAATGTCAAAACCGGTATATAAACCAAACAAAGAGTTTGCAAAAAATGCAAGAATTAAAAATATGTGTGAGTACAATGAGTTGCAAGAGTGGGCTACAGAGGATTATGAAGGTTTCTGGGGACACTATGGAAAGGAAAAACTGGATTGGATAGAGCCGTTTACAAAGGTTTTAGATGAGTCAAACTTTCCATTTGTAAAGTGGTTTGAAGGTGGAAAGCTCAATGTTGCTGCACAGTGTATCGACCGTCATTTAGATACGCGTAAAAATAAAGCGGCGATCATTTTTGAAGGTGATCGTGGTGATAAGCAGATTATTACCTATCTGGAACTTTATTACAATGTAAACAGATTTGCAAATCTGCTGAAAAATGAGTTTGGCGTGAAAAAAGGGGATCGTGTTGTCATCTATATGCCGATGATTCCTGAAGCGGCGTATGCGATGCTTGCATGTGCGAGAATCGGGGCTATTCACTCCATAGTATTTGGTGGTTTCTCTGCTGAAGCACTGCGTGACAGAATTGAAGATGCAGAGGCAAAAGTAGTGTTAACGGCTGATGGTGCATACAGAAAAGACAAGCCATATATGCTCAAACCAGTTGTCGATGCAGCATTTGAGGGAGATACTCCTGTTGAAAAAGTGCTTGTTGTTGAGCGCAACGGTGAAGATGTAGAGTGGGTAAATGGGCGAGATTACTCTTACAATGAACTCATCAAAACACAAGAGGTACATTGTGAACCGGAAGTGATGGAGAGTGAAGATCCACTTTTCTTACTTTATACTTCAGGAAGTACCGGAAAACCAAAAGGTGTACAGCATAACTCTGCCGGATATATTCTTTGGGCGCAGATGACAATGGAGTGGGTATTTGATGTAAAAGAGAACGATACTTACTGGTGTACTGCTGACATTGGTTGGATCACGGGGCATACTTACATTGTCTATGGTCCGCTTGCAATGGGTGCTACTACTGTAATGTTTGAAGGTGTACCGACATATCCGGATGCCGGTCGTCCATGGAAGATGGTTGAAGAGTATAAGATCAATCAGTTCTATACTGCGCCGACTGCAATTCGAGTGCTTCATAAAATGGGTGAAGACGAACCGAAAAAATATGACCTTAGCAGCCTGAAAGTTCTTGGAACGGTTGGTGAGCCGATCGATCCACCTGCGTGGAAATGGTACTATGAAGAGGTTGGCAGTTCGAAATGTGCCATTGTCGATACATATTGGCAGACAGAGACCGGTGGACACATTGTTTCACCTCTTCCTGGTGCTACACCAATTAAGCCGGCATGTGCAACGCTTCCTCTTCCTGGAATAATGGGTGAGATTTTAGACCCTGCAACAGGTGAGAGAGTGGAAGCTGGTGAGACTGGTTACATGTGTGTAACACGTCCTTGGCCGTCTATGATTCGTGGTGTTTGGGGTGATGAGGAGCGTTTTGTGAAATCTTACTTCGGTGATGTGAAAAAAGATGGCAAACCTGTTTACTTTACGGGTGACGGTGCTGTCTATGATGAAGATGGCTACATTACAATCACAGGTCGTACGGATGATGTCATCAATGTAAGCGGACATAGAATGGGAACTGCTGAGATTGAAGCAGCCATTAAAAAACATCTAAATGTCGCAGAAGTTGCTGTTGTAGGAAAACCACACGACATTAAAGGTGAGGGAATCTTTGCCTATGTTGTGCTAAAGTCTGATGATGGTGTTGCCGATGAGGTTGAAGAGGTCAAAGCTATTAATAATGTTATCAAAAAAGAGATAGGAAATATTGCATTATGTGATGACATTGTTTTTGCTCCAGGATTACCAAAAACACGTTCAGGGAAGATAATGCGTCGAATCTTGCGTTCAATTGCAAAAGGTGAGGCAATCACACAGGATATCTCGACACTTGAAGATCCTTCAGTGGTTGAAAAAATCGAAAATATGGTGAAGTCTAAATAAGCCTGAACAAAAACAAAAATGCTATAATTCCATAATCTAACACTAAAGAGTTATTATGGAATTATGCGTTGCCCTTGACTTACCCACACAAGAAGAAAATCTCACACTTATAAAAAAAATCAAAGAACATGATGTCTGGCTCAAAGTCGGACTTCGAACTTATATTCGTGATGGTGAAGCATTTTTGCAAGCCATCAAACAAATTAACCCCGATTTTAAAATATTTTTAGACCTTAAACTCTATGACATTCCAAATACAATGGCCGATGCCGCAGAGTCCATCATGGGACTTGGTGTTGATATGTTCAATGTGCACGCAAGTGCAGGCAGACGTGCGATGCAGACAGTCATGCAACGCCTTGAGAAGTATGAAAAACGTCCCATCGTTTTGGCTGTGACTGCACTGACCTCTTTTAGCGAAGATGAGTTTAGGGCAGTCTATGGCAGTGACATAGCAAGTAAAGCGGATCAATTTGCAAAAGATGCAAAAGAGAGTGGGCTTGACGGTGTTGTCTGTTCTGCTTTTGAGTCGGCATCTATTAAAAGTATTACAGATGAGAATTTTATGACGCTCACGCCGGGTATACGTCCTTTTGGAGAAGATGCAGGGGATCAAAAACGTGTGGCGGATGTCGCTTTTGCAAAAGAGCAGAAAGTGGATTTTATTGTCGTTGGACGTCCAATCTATCAGGCGGAGAACCCTTCTGAGGTTGTAGCAAAGATCTTAGAACAGGTTTAAGCTAATTATTATGAAAAACGTACTATTATTACGCTCTTCAAAAGGACGAGTGGGTGAGTGGCTGAAACCACATCCCTGCTAAGGATGCGTATGGGTAACTGTACCGAGAGTTCGAATCTCTCCTCGTCCACCACCGAAGAATATCACAACCTATCATTTAATACTAAAAACCTCATAAAATAGGCTTTAACATCATATTTATTGTATCATTTAATATCATTTATGCTATAGTAATCTGAATTTCCAACACTTCCCAATTTTTAGATAGTACTCTAGAAAGAAAGACAAATTTATAAAATTCACCTAAATTTATTTAAAATATCTAAAAAATCAGATAGAATTTCAACTGATTAAACAAATTTTGAGGATTTTTTTTGAGTCTCTACTCTGAACGGCTGGCACACCTTAAAAAAAGAAATAGCACAGGAGCGCGCCAAAAGAAAAAAACGTAAGAAAAAGTTTACGCCAAATCAACTTATCATAATAAACTTCATTGATGGTATAACAAAAGAGGCTGCATTTACCGTCAGAGGTATAAAAGTCATCTTACGCAAAGGGGATGAGAAAAAAGGGTTTAAACATATATTGATAAAACACTATTGCAGTGGTTGTCCTGGAGAGATAAGTATGCAAGATATTCTCAACTTCGACCTTTATCTCCAACGAGCCATACCACTCCATCAAGCAGGAGTGAGTAACACAGACTTATCGGTGTATCAGTACATTAAAGGGCTGCAAAGTTATAAGATTGTGTTAAAAGAGTTTAACAACGGAGAGTTTGTAGTTACTTTTTATGCGGTAAAATAGTTGGAAGTGAGACGACAAAAGCTTAAACCTCCACGGGTAAACCGAAAATCGGCGCTTTGTCGTAACCCCACTTCACGACTGAGATGACGTTTCCGTCATCAAATGCAAATATTGCACTTTGTGATAGAAACTATCGTAATTATATCAAATTTATATTTTATTTTCAAGCTATATTTTTTTATCGGGTCGCATCATTTAGCCCCAAAAATCAAAGTCACTTTTTCACAAATCGGCATAGTAAAATCTCTATATGTTTTGAACTCAGATATTGTCGCATATTTTATGCTTTAAGTGTAGGACTAAAAATGATTTAGTAAATGATAAGATAAAAAGCCCCTAGGAAGAGGCCAGTAGAATGATGTGTGCTGCTTTTTAACTGCAAAAAACGGAGCAAATCGGACACCAATGACACTTCTGTTCGGACACCAATGACAGTTTCATTCGGACAGTGATG
>VCAX01000089.1 GCA_013607665.1 Campylobacterota bacterium
CTTTTTATATTGATTGAGCTCTCTTTCTAAAAGCTCAAATGCAGTTTGCTGTTCTATGAGTTTTTTTTCAAGCTCCTCTGCATCCATTTTTAGTTTTGAGCTTTTTTCCTTGAACTGTACACCTGCTTTATAAAATTCAATAGCTTTGAGTGCAAGTTTTGGCATTTCGTTCTCAAGTCTCCAGTTATTGATGGTATCCATTGGTATATCTAAGATTCTGCCAAGTGTTTCATTGCGGATTTTAAGCTCTTTGCAGAGTGTATCGACAACATTCTTTGTCAATATCTTCTCGGCCTCTTTTTTTGTGTCAGCATTTTTTTGGTTCGTTTTGCGAGCTTCTCCTGTACCTGTTTTTTAAACTCTTCTTCTCTCTTTATTCTTCGTTTTTCTTTTTCAAGCTCTTCTTGTTTTCTTTTTGCTTCCTCTTGTGCGGCTTTTTTCTCATCACTTTCATCAATTTCTACAGTATAGTTTGTATTTGCATTGACCCATCTGGCAACTTCGGTGGCTTCCATTCGCCATTCATCTTCTTTGAAATTTTTAATGACATTTTGCGTATATTTATTTGCAAAAACACGGGCAACTGTAGGAGAGGCAATCGTGTGTAAAATAGCATAAGCTAGGAGATTAGACGCTTTGTCCGTATTTTCCCAGTCAAAACTTGTGACGGGATTGGTATAGTCATGGTTGAATTTGGTCACTTCAAGCTCTATGCCTTGATACGTGACAGAATTTGTGCCGTAAAAGCCTCGAGAAGCAACGAAATATTTACCTTTTAGATTTTCAGCCATGACTCTTTCCTTATCAAGTTGTATTACAAAATTGTAACACTTCTAAATTAACAGCAATATAATATTTATTTCAATATAATTGTGAAAAAATTTATTTTAGGATATAAAACGTGAATATAAAAGAGTATTTGACAAATGATCATAGAAGATGCGATGAAGTTTTTGCACAAATGGAAGAGAAGGCCAATAGTACGCTTAGTGATGCAAAAGATTTGGCAAAAGAGTTTGTAGCAGATATGGAGCAACACTTTCAAATGGAAGAGCGTGTTATGTTTCTTGAATTTGAAGCCAAAACCGGTATGACAATGGGACCAACCGAGATGATGCGTCAGGAGCATGCACAGATGCGTAATTTGCTTTCTCGGCTTGTTGAGGCAATTGACAATGACGATAAAGAGAAGTTCTTTGGCCTTTCAGAAACTTTGATGATTTTACTGCAGCAGCATAAAAAAGAGGAGCAGATGCTCTACACAATGGCACAACAGCATTTGAGTGCAGATACGGATCGTATTGTTGCGATGATGGACTCGCTCATCGTAGAATAAAAGGACGAACTTGGATTTTAACGGTTTATCAATCGATCAGGCTCCGCCAATATCGGCACCGCTGCGATTTTTTCTCACAGCGCCTCTGTTTGGCATATTCGCTGGCATAATGTTGCTTTTAAGTGATTCCGCCTCTTTAATGAGCCGCTATTCACTCGATGCGATTGTTGTGACGCATCTTATTACCATTGGATTTTTTGGTTTTATTATGCTGGGATCGCTCACGCAGATGCTGCCGGTTCTTGCAAGTGCCAAAATACCGAAAGTAACGCAAATGACGTTTGTCTCCTATCTCTTTTTGTTGCTTGGACTTGTGCTTATGGTAATGGGTTTGGAACGCAGTAATGCAACAGCACTTTCTGTTGCCTCTTTTTTTCTTGGAGGTGGTTTTTTAGTGCTAGTGCTGAGTCTTTTTTATGCAGTTATGAAGGTGGAACATCTTACAGCAAGTATAAAAGCGATGCGTGTGAGTCTCTTTTTTGCATTTGTAATAGTGCTTATGGGAGTATTTCTTCTTTATGGCTATGCAAAGGGCGATATCACGCAACTGCATGTTGTTGTTGCAAATGTTCATAGTGTATGGGCAATTTTCGGCTTTGCAGGCATACTCATTATCGGTGTGGCATTTCAGGTGCTTCCGATGTTCTATGTTGCACCAAGATTTAAGCAGTTCTGCAAAAAGAGAATAGTTTGGATTATTTCTTTTGGCTTGTTGATGTGGTTTGTCTTAAACAGTTATGCTCCTGCTTATGCTCTGTACGCAAAAATTTGGATCGCCACATTTTTTTGGGCATTTGCAACGGCTGTATGGGTCAAATTCAACAAAAGAAAAAGACCAATTTCCGATGTAACCGTCTGGTACTGGAGAGCAGCAAGCATTTTTTTGACCTTAGGCTCTTTTCTTTGGATATTTGATGAGTTTTTCAAGTATGAGTATATTGTTATGGTAGGTATCTTGATAGGGGGTGGATTTATTCTCTCTATAATGCTTGGAATGCTCTACAAGATTGTACCGTTTCTTGTTTGGTTTCATCTCAATGTCATGGGCTACATGACCATACCGACAATGAACGAGATGATAAACAAAACAGCTGCCAAAGTGCAGTTTGTACTTTTTATTCTCGCGCTTGTTGGATTTGTATTTTCTTTTTATATGCCGGAGGTTTTAGTGCCTTCTTCCCTTGCCTTTATTCTAAGTATGGCAATACTAGAGTATAATATCTTTGCACCGGTATGGATATATATACAAACGAAAAAGAAAAAACCGGACTTTGATATGAATGCTTTTAGCATGACATAAAGAGAGAATGATGAAAAATATAGTACTGATTGGATTTATGGGAGTAGGCAAAGGAAGTGTCGCCCGTGAAGTTGTGAAACACTCTGAATACATTGCTATTGATACGGATGACTTGATTGAGAGTATGGAAAACAGAAAGATAAAAGAGATTTTTGAATCAGAGGGTGAAAAATATTTTCGAAAACTGGAGAAAAACATTGCCAAATGGCTGGAAAAAAGTGTGAAAAATACGCTGATCTCAACAGGCGGCGGATTTTATAAACAGGAGAATTTAAAAAAAATAGGTACAATTGTGCTCCTTGATTCTCCATTTGATGCTATCATTAAACGAATAAAAGAGCACCCAAATGCAGTAAAGAAGTTAAAAAAACGTCCCCTGCTCGCTGATTTAAAAGCAGCTCAAAAACTTTATGATGCAAGGCGACCTGAGTATTTAAAACTTGCAGATATTGTCATTGATGTAACCAACAAGAGTGCAAAAGAGTGCTCAAAAGAACTACTTAAAAAGGTAAAAAAACATGTTTAAAAAAATTATTACGGTCATAGCGCTTACAGCGACACTATTTGGAGCCGAAGTACATTGGGCAAAAGATTATAGATCCGGCATTACGCAGGCACAAAAAGAGAACAAGCCTATCTTGTTCATAATCTCAAGTCACTCCTGCAAGTACTGTCTTTTACTGGACAGAACAACACTTAAAGACCCAAAGGTTGTCAAAGCATTAAACAGTGATTTTGTTGCCATCCGTTCATGGACAGATAAAGGTGATTATATCCCTGCGGTATTAGCACAAAATACTCCGGGACTACCGGGTATCTGGTTTTTGCTTCCAGATGGAGACCCAATGTATCAGCCACTCCTTGGTTATGTGAAAACAGAATATTTTCTTACAGCACTCGCGACAGTAAAATCAGAGTTTGAAAAAACGAAAAAGGTAAAATAGACAATGGTATTTATAGACTCAAAAGATAAAGATTTTGAGGAAGCTTTTAATGAGCTTCTTGGCCGTGGAAAAATGGATATTGCACATGTTTCGAATATAGTCGGCGGTATTATTGATGAGATAAAACAGGATAAAAACAAGGCACTTTTTGCCCATATTGCAAAATTTGACAATTGGACACCGCAAAACGATGCTGATCTGCAGATATCGCAAGAGTCTATGAGTAAGGCCTATGACAATTTAGATAAAAAGCTTAAAGACTCTTTGCATTTAGCCTGCAATAGAATTAAAGCCTACCACGAAAAACAAAAGCCAAAGTCATGGTTTGATACAGAAGCAAACGGAACGATATTGGGGCAAAAAGTAACACCGGTAGATTCTGCGGGACTCTACATTCCCGGAGGTAAAGCTGCGTACCCGTCATCTCTTTTGATGAATGTCATCCCTGCACAGGTCGCAGGCGTTGAAAATATCGTAGTCTGTACGCCGACACCGGATAATGAACCCAATGAACTACTCTTAGCTGCATGTCATCTTTGTGGTGTAGAGCAGGTGTTTAAAGTGGGTGGTGCTTCTGCTATTGCCGCTATGGCATACGGAACGCAGAATATTCCAAAAGTGGATGTCATTACAGGACCGGGAAATATTTTTGTAGCAACGGCAAAGAAGATGGTCTTTGGTGATGTCAATATTGATATGATAGCAGGACCAAGTGAGATTGGCATACTTGCCGATGAGAGTGCCAATGCAAATCATATGGCGATCGATCTGCTCTCACAAGCAGAACATGATGAGATGGCAAGTTCTATTTTGATAACACCATCACAGCTTCTTGCAGATGCTGTAAAACTTGAAATAGAGAACTGGCTGAAAAAGCTTCTGCGTGAGGGTATCGCAAGAAAATCCATTGAAGAACGTGGCGCTATCATCGTAACAGAAGATATGGATGAGGCAATCCGTCTCATGAACGAGATCGCCCCAGAGCACCTTGAAGTAGCAACTATGAGCCCGTTTGAACTGTTACCTTTCATTAAACATGCCGGCGCTATCTTTTTAGGACATAACACTCCCGAAGCCATCGGAGACTATGTAGCAGGACCAAATCATACACTACCGACAGGCGGAACTGCGAAATTCTATTCACCGCTTAGTGTAGAGGACTTTATGAAAAAAAGTTCTATTATCTCTTTTAGTAAACAGGCTATTGATGAGATAGGGCAAGAGTGTGCACTCATTGCCAATACAGAAGGCTTAACGGCGCATGAACAATCTGTTTGCGTTCGCTTAAAATAAAAAGGGAATCACTCCCTTTTTGGCTTCTTTATTTAAAATTCATCTAAATTA
>VCAX01000008.1 GCA_013607665.1 Campylobacterota bacterium
GTACAGGTAAAAAAACACTTAACATAAGAGAATTTGACTGCCCACATTGCAAAAAGAAACTATCATTATCTACCCCAATGCCGTAGCCTTTGAAAATCTGCAGGCACAGGGTGGCACCTATACAAAAGAGAAATTTCTCATAGATGGACAGGCTGCAAATGACACCGTCATCATTATCTGGCACGATGCAAAAAGGGAGGCTTATCATCTGCGTCATAATAATGTAATAGTCCATGAATTTGCGCATGAGATAGACTTTATGGATGGTGAGATAGACGGTGTTCCACCGATTGAACGCTCAAAATATGATGAGTGGTCGCGTGTACTTTTTGGTAACTTTAAAAAGCTTAACAGTGTGGCACTCAAAAACAGAGATTGGGGAAAGTATAAACTTTTGGGTTCCTATGCCGCTACAAATGAAGCAGAATTTTTCGCTGTTGTGACAGAGCGCTTTTTTGAATCGCCGCAAAGCCTGAAAAAACACTTTCCGGAACTTTATAATGAGCTCAAAGAGTTTTATAAGATCGATACAATAAAGTTTATAGGCTAAGTTTGCTATAATCTCATAAATAATACAAAAGAGCATATATTTATGAGAGAATTTTTTAGACGTGTTGAAGATGGTAATGAAATAATTGTTGAGACTGATAGCAGTGCTTATGGATATTCACAGAGATATGACTGGCTTTTGAGCGTTTTTATCAAGTTCGATGCGCTAAATGAGTCTGAGGAAGGTTTTGAGGAGTACCTCGAGCTTAAAGAGTCTCTCATCATTGCATTAGAGCATGACGAGAAGGCAAAATATGTTGGCGGTCGTAGTGTAGACGGCTGGAGTGAGCTTTATTTCTATGCTGCAGATTCAAAAGGGCTTGTCGCTCAGGTCGATGCGATCTTGAAAGATAGTGGTTACAAATATGAAAGTAGTGTCGTCAGAGATTCAAAATGGGATTTTCACCATAAAAATCTCACGCCAAATGAGTTAGAACTCGCACATATGCAGAGCGACAAAATCATCTATCTTTTAGAGGAAGAGGGCGATATGCTTGAGACTCCTCGCATAGTTGAACATTGTGTCTCTTTTGATACCCCGACACAAAAAGAGCGTTTTTTAGAGCAGCTCTCAAGTGATACATTTAGCTTTAAAGATGAGATCAGCTCCGAAGAGTTTGAAAATGGCATTGCATTGACAAAAGAGCATGCTGTAACACAGGAGGCTGTAAAAGCAGCGGTAGAAGAACTCTTTGCAATGATCAAAAGTCAAAACGGCTACTATGAAGGCTGGAGTACGACACTCGCTAAAGAGGTGTAATGTTTAAAATCATTGGTTCGCTCAATTACCTCTTTGTTGTCTTTTTAAATGCATTTACGGATCTTGGGCATAAAATAATCATACAAAATACCGTTTTTAAGGTCTATGATGGTTCCACGCAGATAGTTTTGACAGCCATTGTTAACGCCTTGATACTTTTCCCATTCATCCTGGTCTTCTCTCCATCGGGTTTTTTGGCAGATAGATTCCCGAAAAATAAGATAATGGAGTATGCGGCACTTTTTGCAGTGTTTATTACGCTTGGTATTACTTACGCTTACTATCATGGACATTTTTTTCTGGCCTTTTCTTTAACCTTTGTCTTGGCGCTGCAGAGCGCTATTTACGGTCCTGCAAAGTATGGTTATATCAAAGAGCTTTTTTGGGAGAAGTATATTAGTGCTGCAAATGGAGCGGTTCAGGCGGTTACTACTGTTTCAATCTTGGGAGGCATTATCTTTTATACTGTCCTTTTTGAAGGCATGTACAGTAGTGATCTGATCAATGAAGATGCTATCCTTGAAGCTATTGCGCCTATCGGCTGGTTACTGGTCGGCAGCTCTGTCATTGAATGGTTTTTGGCTTCAAAACTGCCAAACAAGATGCAGGCACTCAGTCAAAAACGTTTTCGTATGAGAAAGTATTTAAGCGGTTTTTATTTGGTAAAAAACCTCAAAACGGTTACACGCAAAAAAGAGATATTTGAAGCTATAATCGCACTGGGGCTTTTTTGGTCTATCTCTCAAGTTGTTCTGGCAATCTTTGGTGAGTATGCAAAAAGTGAACTTGGCATTACAAATACCATCTATGTACAAGGGGCTATGGCTCTTGCCGGTATTGGCATTGTTATAGGTTCCATTGCAGCTGCAAAGCTTTCAAAATACTACATCAATCTTGGTCTAAGTGTTATTGGTGCTGTTGGTATCACACTGCTTGTCTTTTTGATCCCTTTTATAGACTCTTTTGGACTTATTGCGATGACTTTTACATTTTTTGGTCTTCTCTCTGGTTTTATTCTCGTGCCGCTTAATGCAAATATTCAACATCTCGCATCCAAGATTCATCTTGGTACCATCATAGCTGCAAACAACTTCATTCAAAATATTTTTATGTTCTCATTTTTAGTGCTTACGACAATTTTTGCTTTTTTTGGTATGAATGCAGAGCTACTTTTCTATCTTATGGGAGTTGTCGGTATCTATTTAAGTGTTATACTCTTTAAGCGTTACTATGTCGATGCTTTTTGGTCGCTTATGGGCCTTTTGGGAGCACTGCGACACAAGTATATCTATCATGGCTTAGAAAATATTTCCGATGACAAGGCCGTTTTACTGCTTGGTAATCATGTCAGCTGGCTGGACTGGATCATGCTGCAACTTCCTTTGAGGCGACGCATAAACTATATGATGGACAAAGAGATATATCACTGGCCGATTTTCCATGCTTTTTTTAAAAAAGGAGAGGCTATACCACTCTCACCGCGTGCTTTTAAAGATGCGTTTAGTGAAGCACATAAGCGTTTGCTCTCAGGTCGCATTGTCGGCATATTTCCAGAGGGCGAGATAAGTAAAACAGGCGAGTTGGGAGTATTTAAGAAGGGCTATGAGCTAATAGAGAAAGATTATGATGGTGTAATCGTGCCATTTTACATAAATAGCGGTATATTTGGCAGCTCTTTTTCAAAATATAAACCGAAAAATGCTAAACTTAATTTATTTAAACGCAGGGTGGTGCATATTTATTTTGGAGAGCCAATAGCCAAAGAGACATCAAGTGATACACTGCGTGAGATTATTGAAAACATGAGGGAAAAATATGAAACTAAACAAGCCTAAACACAATCTTTTTAGAAATGGTAAATATGCACTTGAGGGCTTTGTTGATATTGTGAAGAATGAAACTTCATTTAAGTGGCAGTTGCTGATGTTCGTCATTTTAGGAACGCTTGCATGGCTCTTGCCTATTAGTTTTGGCTATGCAAGCATACTTTTTATCTCACTTTTTATTCCTATACTTGCAGAAGTTGCAAATTCTGCAATTGAGCGCGTTGTCGATTTGGTCACGCAAGATTATCATATTTTGGCAAAACAAGCCAAGGATGCAGCGGCGACTTTGGTACTTTTGAGTTTAATAGTAATGGTCTTAATCTGGTCGGCTGTTTTGTTGCTGGCATTTAATATAATCTAAAAAAGGGCATCTGTGAAATTCTTTTTACTGTTTTTTTTATTTGTCACTATGCTTTTAGCCAATGAGCGACCAAAGATTGCACTTGTACTGAGTGGTGGCGGTGCACGAGGTGGTGCCCATGTAGGCGTGCTGAAGGTTTTAGAACAAAACAGAATCCCAATAGATATGATGATAGGTACAAGTATGGGTTCTTTTATGGGAGGGCTCTATGCTGCGGGAGAATCTCCTGAGTTCATCGAAAAAATGCTTGTAACAACAGCGTGGAAAGAGTATATCAGAGCAGATTTTGATCGTCAAAAAGTACCTATGCAGCGAAAATTGACAGATTATACCTATCAGGGGAAAATTGGTTTTGGTATCAATGCAGACAATGATATCGTGCTGCCAACAGGTGTACTTAAACGAGAACCGCTGCTTTTAAAATTTGACGCACTCACTGAAAATATTTCAGATGTGAAAGATTTCGATAAATTTCCCATTCCTTTTAGAGCTGTTGCTACGAATATTAAAAATGGAGAGAAAGTGGTCCTGAAGTCTGGTTCACTTGCCAAGGCCATTTATGCTTCAAGTGCGATTCCCGGTGGCTTGCAACCTATTAATATTAATGGTGTAGAGCTCATAGATGGCGGTGTGAGTGATAATATTCCCATACAGGTCGCAAAAGATATGGGTGCAGATATCATCATCGCTGTTGATGTAAGTGAAGATTTTCCAGAGACAGTTGATGTGAATTCCTATTTTGTTGTTATGGGGCAGTTGGTTGATATCTTAATGCGTAAAAATGCCAATGAATCACTCAAGCTACTCAGTAGTAAAGATATCTTGATAACTCCAGAGCTTGAAGGATATTCCGGTTTGGATGTAGAGGCATACCCTGAGATTATTCAAGCGGGCTATAAGGCTGCGCTTAAACAGGTAAGGGCACTGCAAAAATACTCGTTAAACACACAAGAATATGAAAAGTACAGACAAAAACATAGAAAACAACATGTGGCTCAGCCACTCATTATCGATAAAATCGAGATAGAGAATCATACTTATCTCGCGAACGAGATCATAAAAAAACAGATTCATCAAAAAGTAGGAACACCTTTCAATGCAAGTATGTTACGTGAGGATATTTTAAATCTGTATCATACGATGGTTTTTGATGGTGTTAGCTATAAAATTGTACAAAAAGATGGTCAAAATATTTTGCGAATTACCACAACCCCGAGTTGGAACAATCGGGGAGATCTGCTTTTCTCTCTTGCTTTGAGTGATGATTTTAACGGACACTCTTCTTATAGTCTCAAAGTAGGCTATTTGATGTATGGTGTGAACAGCTTAGGGGCAGAATGGCGGACAGATGTAGAGGTGGGTAAACGACAACACTACGCTACACAGTTCTATCAGCCACTTGATGAGAGCCAGTTGTTTTATATGCGACCATTTCTCTCTTATGAGAAGATGACCTATATCGTTCCAACGCCGGCACTAGGTAATCAAGAGTTACAAAGCAGAGGCTATGGTGGTGGTTTTGCCTTTGGTGCGAATATTACGAGAAGTTTTCGTGCAGAGATGAGTTTTGATGCCTATAGAGATACTTCTACAGTTGCCCTTCTGTCGTACGATCAATCTTTTAATGCACGGCAAATCAAACTGAAGTTTTTATATGATGACCTTGATAATTATAATTTTCCAAGAAAAGGTCTTTTAGCACAGTTAAGCGTGAAAAAAGATGCCAAGGCATGGGGGAAGTGATTATGATTATGAGCAGGTTTCAGCCTTTATACAAAAGCCTGTGAGTTATGATAACAATACACTGATTTTTAATGCAAAATTTGCAAAAACCAATATAATAACGCCAATAGATGGCTCTGTAACAGTTTATGACAAGTTTTTTCTTGGAGGTATGTTTAATCTTTCAGGATATCAACAATACACATTAGCCGGAAACAATGTCGCTTTTGCAAATCTAATGTATAGATATTGTTTGAAAAACGGTGGTTTTTTTGGATCACTCGGTATTCCTATGTATGCAGGAGCAACTATGGAAGCAGGGAATATTTGGGATGATGGTAAAAGCTTTCAAGCATCAAAAAACAAGTACTCTGCTTCTGTGTATGCAGCAGCAGATACACCGCTTGGAGCATTCTATTTTACCTACGGATATGCTGACAAAAAGCATGATGGTTTATATTTATATTTAGGAGAGAAATTTTAATGAATAAAACACTAATAATCGGAGCAGGTGGAGTAGGGCGCGTTGTTGCGCATAAATGTGCAATGAATGCAGATATTTTTGGAGCAATTACACTCGCAAGTAGAACAAAATCAAAATGTGATCAGATAGCGAGTGAGATAAAAAGTGTCAAAATCGATACACGCAGTGTTGATGCGGATAGTATAGAGGAGCTCATTGCTCTTATTAGAGATGTGCAGGCAGATATCGTCATCAATGTAGCGTTGCCATATCAAGACCTTACTATTATGGATGCCTGCATTGCTACGGGTGTGGATTATCTTGATACGGCAAACTATGAGCATCCAGATGAGGCAAAGTTTGAGTATAAAGAGCAGTGGGCAAGAGATGAAGCCTTCAGAGAAGCCGGCATTATGGGGCTTTTAGGAAGCGGTTTCGATCCGGGTGTGACAAATGTCTTTTGTGCCTATGCGCAAAAGCACTACTTTGATGAAATCCATACCATTGATATACTTGACTGTAATGCAGGTGACCACGGATACCCATTTGCAACGAATTTCAATCCAGAGATCAACCTGCGTGAGGTGAGTGCCAATGGACGTTACTGGGAAGATGGTAAGTGGATAGAGACAGAGCCGATGGAGATCAAAATGGTTTGGGACTATCCTGAAGTGGGTCCAAAAGATAGTTATCTGCTTTATCACGAAGAGATGGAATCTTTAGTCAAACACATTAAAGGGCTCAAGCGTATTCGCTTTTTTATGACTTTTGGTGAGAGTTATTTGACACATATGAAGTGCTTGGAGAATGTAGGTATGCTCGGTATTGAGCCGGTGGAGCATCAGGGGCAAAAAATCGTTCCAATGGAATTTTTAAAGACACTGCTTCCTGACCCAGCTTCACTTGGCCCTCGCACAAAGGGTAAAACGAATATTGGCATCGTAGCAGAGGGCATCAAAGACGGACAAAAGAAAAAAATATACATCTATCAGGTAAGTGACCATGAAAAATGTTACGAAGAGGTCAAATCGCAAGCAGTGAGTTACACAACAGGTGTTCCTGCAATGATAGGTGCGAAATTGATGCTAGAGAAGGTGTGGTACAAAGAGGGTGTACATAATATGGAAGAGTTCGATCCGGACCCTTTTATGGAAGAGCTTAACAAACAAGGGCTACCTTGGAAAATTCAAGAGCTGGAGTAGTGTGTGACCTATGAAGATTTAGTTAAAAATATTGATGATATGCCGCCGCTTTCAAAAGTGGCAATGGTAATTCAAGGACTTTATGCTAATGGCGCAAGGAATGTTGATGTAAGAAAATTGATTCGCATGGTAGAAGCGGATGTTATGCTGACGGCAAATATTCTCAAGACTATCAACTCTCCTTATTATGGCTTTAAAAGTCCTATATCTTCCATTTCTCAAGCTGTTACACTTTTAGGAACACAGCAGATATATTCGCTTGTTATTCATTATGCCATTTCTCAACACTTAACGGCAGATACGACAATATATGGTTTTAACAATGCGCAGTTCAATGAAATGTGCATCCTGCAAAGTTCTTTGATGGTGCAGTGGTATGCAAAAATCGATCTGCATGATACCCATATTTTAACATCTTTGGCACTTATTATGGAATCTGGGAAAATTATTATCTCAAAAGAGCTCATGGGGAGTGATTATCGTGAAGAGTATAGAAAAGGCTTTTTGGCTTGCGATAATATTCCGGTATTTGAAAAAGAGTTTCTTTATACGACCTCATATTATTTAAGTGCACTTCTTTTTGAACACTGGAATCTCACCCCTGTATATTCCATCGTGCTAAAAAATCTTGATAGAGAGGAGAGTGAGTATGATGAGGAAGTCGATGCTATTTTGGCACAGTATATCAAAGCTATCGATGTTATACGTACTGCTATAAACCTCAAAGAGGTACTTACCGATGAATCCATTAAGAAGGCTTCACAAAAAGTTTCGCAGATGGGACTCAGTGGTGAAGATTTCGAAGTTGTCGCAAATAGGATACGTAAAAAGTATGAAGAAGCATCCTAGAGAGATCACAACGCCTTACTATCTTTGTGAGGAAGCATTATTAGAGAATAATCTCAAACTTTTGAATTATGTGCAAGAGCAAAGCGGTGCAAAAATCATCTTGGCACTCAAGGGGTTTGCTATGTGGTCCACTTTTGAGCTTGTTTCACAGTATCTTCAAGGGTGCACGGCGAGTGGACTCTATGAAGCACGACTGGCACGTGAAGAGTTTTGTAAATTCAATCCCGACGCAGAAGTGCATACCTACTCCCCTGCCTTTAAAGAGGATGAAATAGCAGAGATCGCTTCTATTTCAGATCATATAGTTTTTAATTCTCCAAATCAATTTAACAGGTTTATTTGTAAAGTCAAAGAGATAAATCCGAAAATAGAAGTTTCTTTGCGTGTTAATCCTGAAGTATCCTCTTCTCCTGTAGATATTTATAATCCTTGTGGTTTATACTCAAGACTTGGAACAACAGCAGCAAATATTGATGAAGAATCCTTAAAAGAGGTCGATGGACTTAATTTTCATGCACTCTGTGGGCAAAATGTCGATGCACTGGAAGCGGTTTTAGAAAGTTTTGAAGAAAAATTTGCACAATATTTTCCAAATTTAAAGTATATTAACTTTGGCGGTGGACATCATATCACTAAAAAAGGTTATGATGTAGAGAAACTTATTTGGATAATCAAAGAATTTAAGAAAAAATATAATAATATAGATATTTATTTAGAGCCAGGTGAAGCAGTGGGTTGGGAGACAGGATACTTGGCATCTACAGTTCTTGATGTGTTTAAAAATGGTATGAATGTTGCCATCTTGGATACATCGGCAGAAGCACACATGCCAGATACGCTGGCTATGCCGTATCGTGCAGAGGTGAGAGGTGCAGGTCAAGCAGGAGAGAAAAAATACACTTACCGCTTAGGGGGTAATACCTGTCTTGCCGGTGACATCATGGGAGATTACTCTTTTGATGCACCACTTAAAGTAAGAGATAGAATCATCTTTGAAGACCAAATTCATTATACTTTTGTGAAAAATACCACCTTTAACGGCATAAAGCTACCATCTCTTGTAATTAAACGTAGAGATGGTACGATAGAGCTGATAAAAGAGTTTGGATATGAAGATTATAGAGATAGATTAAGCTAAAGGAGAAAGAGTGATAAGTGATAAAGAGCGTTGGAACAAACGATATCAGGAGAAGCCTTTTCGTGATTATGTAGAGTCGATCATTAAGAAGTACATAGAGAATGCCAATGTTGGATATGCACTCGATATTGCATGCGGACAAGGGCGAAATACTCATTTTATAGCTGATAAGGGCTTTGAAGTGGATGCAGTTGATTTGAGTGATTATGCACTTTCAAAAGTAAGAGAGAGTGATAAAATTCATAAGATTGAAGTTGATCTGGATGAATATAACTTGGAAAAAAACAAGTATGATCTTGTTGTCAATATGAACTATCTTAATCGTCGTTTTTATCATCAGATAAAAGAGGCACTAAAGCCGGATGGACTTTTGATATTTGAGACATTTATCATTGCCCACGGAGATTTTGAGAATCCACAAAACCCAGAATACCTTTTACGTCAAAATGAGCTCTTACATGCTTTTATAGGGTTTGATATTATCTACTATGAAGAACGGTATGATATTAATCTTCGTGGAGAGAAAACCCGTGTAGCTTCCTTGGTAGCGAAGAAAAGAGCTTGTTAGAGGGCAGATGAAAAAGAGCGCACTCGCTATTTATGAATTTTTACAAACTAAAGAGCTGCTTAGAGACTCACCTGCTTTATGGTGGCCAAATGCAGGAACATTTGAGGTGGTCATCTCAGCACTGCTCACGCAAAACACCACATGGAGTAATGTTGAAAAATCTCTTAAAAATTTAGAGGGTTTTTTAGACTTAGAGTGCTTCGTTGCTCTTGATGAAAACTCGCTAAAAGAGCGAATAAAGCCAAGCGGATTTTACAATCAAAAAGCCCCCAGACTACTACAACTTGCAAAAAATATTCAAGAGCATTTTAAGACATTTGAGAACTTTCAAAAGGATGTTTCACGCAAGTGGCTTTTAGAACAAAAAGGCATTGGAAAAGAGAGTGCAGATGTCATATTGTGCTATGCTTGTGGACGTGATGCAATGGTGGTTGACAGTTATACAAAAAGATTGTTGCAAAGTTTTGGCATTGAGTTTAATAATTATGAAGCGTATCAACTCTTTTTAGAAAAAGAGTTGCGCCAGCACTATTCACAAGAAGCACTTCCAAAGATATTTGCCCTTTTTCATGGAATGATTGTGGAATGTAATAAAAAAAAGTGTTTTTAAAGTCCTTCCATTAAAACATTCCAAAGTCTGTTGATCTCTTTGTCGCTTAAAAAAAGAGAGGATTTGTTTTCGTAAAGTTCTTGCAGGCCTTTTTTGTTGATAGGGTAGGTATGGGAGCAATTTTCATGGGTTGGTAGATAGGCGCGGATAAGGGAGATATTGCCCTCTATCTTGCGTGAGCATAAAAAACAGTGCTTGTCTTTATGCAGGCGTCCCTCTTGCTCTAGTAGTTTTACATAACTCTCTACTGCTACGCGCTTTGGATTTTGCCGATTCCACTCCTGTGATGCATTTTCCAAGAGCTCATAGTAAAAAGTACCAATGGCTTCGGCATCTTTGAGGTGCTTATAAAAGAGAGCACAAAAGCTTTGCCAGTCACGCAGCTGTTCATGATTGTTGATCCATTTGTAGCCGATATGTATGACATCTTTGAGGCGTCCTATAGTACTTTTTGAAGATGGTTCTATCTCATAATCTATCAAAAAACCAAGGTTTATAACACCGTGTCGTGCCCCGTAGAACCTGTAAAGAGTCTCTAAGTTACCCTTTGATAGAATTGTAACTATTAAATCTTCCTCTTTGACACGGTTAAGATTTATAATAAAACCTTTCAAAAACTGCTTCCTTTATACACATCTTGTTAAAATTATGTTAAAAATTTCCCTTGTATTATACTTGCTTAAACTAAAAAACAGTATAATAAAATCACTTTTTCTAAATAGACTAAGTTTCTTTAAAAAGAGATTAAACTGTAAGTTTTTTTTACATAAATTTGAAAATTTGGGAGTGAAAATGGTTGAACATCATGATTTATTGAGATCGTTTAAAGATAATTGTGGTTTTGGTCTTGTTGCAAACATTGACAACAAGCCTTCACGCAAGGTTTTAAACGATGCTATTACGGCACTAGAGCGTATGATGCACCGTGGTGCTGTTGCAGCAGATGGAAAAACAGGGGATGGAAGTGGATTGCTTCTTGGTATGCCAGAAGAGTTCATTCGTAAAGTTGCAAGTGAAAACGGTGTTGAACTTTCAAATCAGTTCGCAGCCGCTTCGGTCTTTACAAAAGATTTGAAAAACCTGGATGTTGTAGAAGATATTTGTGCGAATAATGACCTTAAGGTTGTTCTTCGCCGTGAAGTTCCTGTAAACACAAATGCACTGGGTGCACAGGCATTGGAATCACTTCCAAATATTATTCAGCTGTTCATCGTTCCAAACTCTATTATGGCTACCAATAGATTTGATGCACTTTTATATCTTTCACGTAAAGAGGCTGAGCATAAACTTGTCGATGACAGAGATTTCTATATTGCCTCTATGAGCTCTCGTGTGCTTTCTTATAAAGGGCTTGTTATGCCTACGCATATAAAAGAGTTTTACGAAGACTTGCAAGATGAATCATTTAAAATCTCTTTTTCACTCTTTCACCAGAGATTCTCTACAAATACACTCCCAGAGTGGCGTTTGGCTCAGCCGTTTCGTGCAGTAGCACACAATGGTGAGATCAACTCTGTAGAGGGGAACCGCATCAATGTGGCTATCAAGTCCGAATCTATCAAATCAGAAGTGTTTTCTGCCGAGGAGATAGAGAGACTGCTTCCAATATTGCAACCGGGTGCATCAGATTCTGCATCAGCAGATAACTTTTTAGAGTTCTTGCTTGTAAACGGTATGGATTTCTTTAAAGCTGTGCGTGCCGTTATTCCTTCAGCGTGGCAGAATGCTCCGCATATGGATCCGGAACTTCGAGCATTTTATGAGTACTTCTCTACTGTATTTGAAGCATGGGACGGTCCTGCGGCATTTTCAGTAACAGATGGTCGTTATATCGGCTGTGCATTAGATAGAAACGGTCTTCGCCCTTCAAAATATATCATTACAAAAGAGAACAATCTTCTTATTGCTTCAGAGTACGGTGTTATTGACATTCATGAAGATGAAATAAAAGAGCGTGGAAGATTGCAGTCAGGTGAGATGATCGGACTTGATCTTAAATACGGAAAAATTTTAAAATCAAATCAGATCGATGACTATCTAAAATCTTCAAATCCATATATGAAGTGGCTCAATGAGCATATGATCTATCTGCAAGAGCATGTCGAAGAGCAGTACAGCGAAGCAGAAGCTATGGATGAAGATGTTTTAGTTCGCAAACAAAAATTCTACAATATCACAGAAGAGGTTGTAGAACAGGTTGTAGAGCCGATGATCAATGATGCAAAAGAGGCTGTTGGCTCCATGGGTGATGATACGCCGCTTGCAGCATTCTCGAATAAACAGAGAAACTTTACAGACTTCTTCAAGCAAAAGTTCGCTCAAGTTACAAATCCGCCTATTGATCCTATTCGTGAAAAAGTTGTTATGAGTCTCAATACGGGCTTTGGAGAGGTGCATAATATTTTAGATGAGATTCCATCACATGCACATAGATTGAAATCTATCTCACCGATTATTACAAGAGAAAAGCTCGAAGTGCTGAAATCATTTGGCGATAAAAAATCTCCTTCATATCAAAGCTTTTATAAAAATGAGACATTTTCAACTGCGTATGAAGGAAGACTTAGAGAAGCACTTGATATGCTGGTCGCAAAGATAATCGGTGCGGTAGAAAATGATGGTACGAGAATTATTATTTTAGATGATGCTGATTTTTCCCAAACGAAGAAGACAATTCCAATGGCAATGGCTGTAGGACGTGTAAATTTTGCGCTTTTAAAAGCAAAAATTCGCCATCTTGTCTCTATTATCGCTGTGACAGGTGAAGTTGTTGATTCACACTCTGCTGCCGTACTGCTTGGCTATGGTGCAAGTGCAATTTATCCAAATCTTCTTTTTGCAACAGCAATCAATCAGCTCAAGCGTAAAAAGAATAATAAAATCACAATTCCAGAAGCACTCAAATCTGTGCATACTGCTTTAAATGGTGGGCTGTTAAAGATAATGTCGAAGATGGGTATCGCAACAATCGCATCGTACAGAAACTCAGGTCTTTTTGATGTTATGGGGTTGAGCCGTGAAATCGTAGAGGATTGTTTTGAGTCTTCAAACTGTGTTGTTCCGGGTCTTACTTATGAAGATATCGATGAAAGAATTGAAAAATTCCATAAATCTGCATTTAAAAATGATGGATTTAAAAAGATCTTCCCACTTAATATTGGTGGATTCTATAAATTTTATACAGGACAAGAGCACCATGACTTTGGTCCTGCTGTTATTCACGCTATTCATAAAATGGCCTCAAGTGGAAAAGCGGAAGATTTTGCAGAGCTGAAAAAACTGGTTGAGGGCCGTGGTCTGAAGATGATTCGTGACTTCTTGGACATTAAATCAGATAGAGAACCAATTGACATCTCTGAAGTGGAACCAAAAGAGGCGATATTTAAGCGCTTTGCTTCTGCAGCGATGTCTCTTGGTTCTATCTCTCCAGAAGCGCATGAGACGATTGCAATTGCCATGAATAGAATCGGCGGTCAATCAAACTCTGGTGAAGGTGGAGAAGATAAAGCGCGCTTTGGTACTGAGAGAGTCTCTAAAATCAAACAGGTTGCTTCAGGTCGTTTTGGTGTGACTCCAGCGTATCTACGTTCAGCAGAAGAGATTCAGATTAAAGTTGCCCAAGGTGCAAAACCGGGTGAGGGTGGACAGCTTCCAGGGCATAAAGTAACGCCGCTTATCGGGAAACTGCGTCATACGGTTCCGGATGTAACACTTATTTCGCCTCCTCCGCACCACGATATCTACTCTATCGAGGATTTGGCACAGCTTATTTTTGATATGAAACAGGTCAATCCAAAAGCAAGAGTTGCTGTAAAACTTGTTTCTACTGTCGGTGTCGGTACTATTGCTGCAGGTGTTGCAAAAGCATACGCAGATAAGATCATTATCTCCGGTGGTGACGGTGGTACAGGTGCTGCTCCGCTTACTTCGATTAAATTTGCAGGAAATCCTTGGGAACTTGGTCTCTCAGAAGCACATAATGCACTTAAAGCGAATAATCTTCGTGGGCTTGTTGAACTGCAAACTGATGGTGGGCTAAAAACCGGTCTTGATGTTGTAAAAGCAGCACTTCTTGGGGCAGAGAGCTATGCATTCGGTACAGGTGTTCTTACAATCGTTGGTTGTAAAATGTTGCGTATCTGTCATGTCAATAAATGTTCTGTCGGTATCGCAACACAAAATGAGAAGTTGCGTGAGGAGTTCTTTAAAGGGCATGTTGATCAGGTTATCAACTACTTTACGCTGCTTGCTGAAGATGTAAGAGCAATTATGGCTGAGCTTGGTTACAGAACTATGGAAGAGATGATAGGGCGTGTAGATTTACTTAAAGTTAAAGAGGATGATTTCGCGAAAAAATTCGACTTCTCTGCAGTACTGCATAAAGAAGAGGGTATCAACACTCATCAGCAGCCATTCAATCCTCCTTTTGATGATAATGCTTTTGAAAAAGATGTTCTTAAAGAGGCTTACGTTGCTATTAAACATCCTGAACATCCGATTAGAATCAAAAGAGATATCTGTAACCTTAACAGAAGTTTCGGTGCGCTTATATCAGGTGAAATCGCAGAGTATTATGGCGATACAGGTCTTAAACCAGATACAATCAAAATCAATCTTGAAGGTGTTGCAGGTCAGGCACTTGGAGCATTTTTAATCAATGGTGCCTCTATCTACCTCAAAGGTGTGGCAAATGACTACATCGGTAAAGGTATGCATGGCGGTAAGATCATCATTACCTCTGAGAATGAAGGTGAAGAGTACTCTGCAGGTGGTAATACTTGTCTCTATGGTGCAACAGGCGGTAAACTTTATGTTTCAGGAAGTGTTGGCGAGCGTTTTGCCGTTCGTAACTCTGGAGCATTTGCTATCGTTGAAGGAACAGGGGATAATGCCTGTGAATATATGACAGGCGGTGTTGTTGTTATTCTAGGTCGTACGGGTATTAACTTTGGTGCAGGTATGACAGGCGGTATCTCTTTTGTCTATGACAAAGAGCACAGCTTTATTGAAAATGTAAATGGTGAGCTTGTAGAAGCCGTGCGAATCGATACAGATGAGGGTGACGAAGCACGTCACTATCTCAAACGACTGTTAAAAGATTATGTTGTAGAGACAGGTAGTAAAAAAGCACAGGATCTTCTTGATAACTTCAGAGTGGAAGTAAGAAACTTCTGGCTTGTAAAACCAAAAAATTTAACGAAACTACCGCTTAACCTAGAGAATGGAGATTAATAATGAGAGAATATTTAACAACGGAAAGAATTGATCCAGAAAAAAGACTTGTTGTTGAGAGAACAAAAGACTTTGGTGAAATTTACGAGGTATTTGACCGTGATGACGCTGCCACGCAGAGTGACAGATGTATTCAGTGTGGAGACCCGTTTTGTCTGAATAAATGTCCTCTTCACAATTACATTCCTCAATGGTTAAAAGCGATCAGCGAAAAAGATCTGGAATTTGCTTTTAGACTTTCAAATGAGCCTTCTCCATTTCCTGAAGTGATGGGGAGAGTCTGTCCGCATGACAGACTTTGTGAGGGTGACTGTACGCTTAATGACGGGCATGGTGCTATTACTATTGGATCGGTTGAGACACACATTACAGAGGCTGGTTTCAAAGCAGGCTACAAACCGGAATTTCCAGGAATCACAACAGATAAGAAAGTGGCAGTCATTGGAAGTGGTCCTGCGGGGCTCTCTGTAGCTACATATCTTCTGCGAAGCGGTATTGCCGTTACGATGTATGAGAGAAGCGACAGAGCCGGTGGGCTTTTGATGTATGGTATTCCAAACTTTAAGCTTGATAAAAAAGTGGTTGAACGCCGTATTAAACTTCTTGAAGAAGCGGGAATGAAGCTCGTGCTTAACTGTGAAGTTGGCCGTGATATCGACTTTGAAGAGATTGCAAATGAGCATGATGCGATGTTTATCGGTGTGGGTGCTACAAAAGCGAAATCTGCCGGTATTGCAGGAGAGAAAGCACCAAATGTTTATGCTGCAATGGACTATCTCACAGCAATTCAAAGAAAACAGTTCAAACTTCCATATGATAAAAAGTTCGATTTTAAAGATCTCAATGTCGTGGTCATTGGTGGTGGTGATACTGCTATGGACTGCCTTAGAACTGCAAAGCGTGAGGGTGCAAAATCTGTAACGTGTTTGTATCGTCGTGATGAGAAAAATATGCCGGGTTCTAAAAAAGAGTATAAAAATGCAATGGAAGAGGGTGTTGATTTTACATTCTTTGTCTCTCCTAAAGAGATCATTCTCAATGAAGAAGGACAGGCTGTTGCTGTTGAACTTGTAAAGACTACACTCGGAGCAAAAGATGAGTCTGGCCGTCAAAGAATGGAAGAGGTAAAAGGAAGTGAGCACCGTGTGAATGCGGATGTTATCATTATGTCACTTGGTTTTGACCCTGCCGTTCCGTCGTTCTTGGCAGAAAATGGTATTGAAACAAATGAGTGGGGTGGCATTATCATCAATGAAGAGACGCATGAGACGACAACTGCAGGTATTTATGCCGGTGGTGACTGTTATAGAGGTGCAGACCTTGTTGTAACTGCCGCTTATGATGGTCGTGAGGCAGCAAGAAGCATAACGAATGCTCTGCTAAAATAAATTTTATGTTAGTATTAATTTGCTATAATACTTCACGATTATAATATAAGGATAATTTTTTGGACTTTCTTAACCTTTTTAAAAAAACATTTGATAATAAACAGCCTGAGAAGGCAGAAGCCGGATCACATTGGATAAAATGTAAGTCTTGTCACTCTCTCATGTACTATAAAGAGGTTGAGAATCAAAACTATGTTTGTCCAAAATGTGACTATCATATTCGAATTGGCGTGAAAGAACGCATAAAGCTGCTTGCAGATGAAGGAACATTCGTTGAACATGATGCAGGTTTAGAACCGGTCGATCCGCTTAAATTTGTCGATAAAAAACCGTATAAAAAGAGACTGCAGGAGAGTGAAGCAAAAACTGGCAGAAAGTCATCTGTTGTTGCAGGAAGCTGTAAAATGGATGATGTTCCTGTTGAACTTGTTATCTTTGATTTTGCTTTTATGGGTGGTTCTCTTGGTTCTGTTGAGGGTGAGAAAATCGTTCGTGCAGTCAATCGTGCTATAGAAAAGCGTGTAGGTTTGACTATCCTCTCAGCTTCTGGCGGTGCCAGAATGCAGGAATCTACTTTCTCTCTTTTACAAATGAGCAAGACATCTGCAGCACTTGGAAAACTCTCAAATGCAAAACTTCCTTTTATTTCAGTGCTTACAGACCCTACAATGGGTGGTGTTTCTGCCTCTTTTGCAAATCTTGGTGATATTATCATTGCTGAACCGGGTGCACTTGTCGGCTTTGCAGGAGCACGAGTTATTGAGCAGACAATTGGATCAGAACTTCCAGAAGGCTTCCAAAGAGCCGAATTTTTGCTTGAAAAAGGTTCTATCGATATGATAGTGAACCGTAATGAGTTAAAAAAGACACTTGCTGATTTGCTTCGTCTTATGAAAAACGACTAATATGCGACTCTATGCTCTATGTGACCAAGATATGCTTGATGCAAAAGGTCTCTCTTTAGAGACATTCTTGCAAAAAGCTATGGAACATAAAGCAGAGATCATCCAATACCGCGCAAAAAATTCAGATATAGCTTTTATCAAACAACAACTTATCGCCATAAGAAGAGTCTATGACGGTTTTTTAATCGTCAATGATGCTTATGAACTTGTAGAGTTCTGTGATGGCGTGCATGTTGGTCAAGAAGACCTGCAGGCAATCGACAGTGATATCCATAAGGCAGTGAAAGTTTTGCGTAGTGTCGTTGGCAGTGACAAAATACTAGGAATCTCCACACATAATGAACAAGAGGTGCTACAGGCCAACGCAATGGATCTGAACTATATAGGTCTTGGTGCATATAGAAATACAGCAACAAAGACAGATATTTCAAGCGTTCTTGGAGATAAACTCGATGCAATTGCAAAGCTTTCTAAACATTATGTCGCAGCTATTGGTGGTGTTAGGCTTGATGATAAGTTTGAAAATGTCACTTATCATGTCATTGGCAGTGGACTTTTATAATGAATGTTGAGATCATCTCCATTGCCAAAAAAGAGAAATCTATTTACGATCCTCTCTATAAAGAATTAGAAAAAATGATATCACGCTTCGCAAAAGTAAAAGATATTGAAATTTTTACCAAAGATGTAACAAAAGCACACACTATTTCTCGTCAAGCCGCACAGAAGGCATATACAAAGGCTTTAGAAGGCTATATTGGGAAAGATTATTGTATAACTTTGCATCCTGATGGAAAATTAATCGACAGTTTTGAATTTAGTAAGCTACTTGATGATAAAATGTCAGTTAAATTTTTTATAGGTGGTGCTTACGGCTTCGAGGAGAACTTTTTAAAAAAAAGTGATAAAGTTATAAGCCTTGGAAAAATTACTATGAGTCATAAAATAGCAAAAGCGGTTTTGCTAGAACAGATTTACAGAGGTTTTTCAATACTAAGTAATCATCCATATCATAAATAAGGAAAGCATACGTGCAGGCAAGTGAGTTAAATTATTTCAAAGAAATATTAGAGAGTCGGAAAGAACAGATACTTAAAAATATCAACAGTGTTAACAGTGAATTAAATGAATTAAGCAATTTAGAACTCAATGATGAGGGTGATCATGCTGCTGTCAATAACAACTCAATGGTTGAGAGTGCAATTGTACAGCAACAACAAAAAGAGCTTCAAGAGATAGAAAAAGCACTTGGTAAAATCGCAAATGGTGAATATGGTATTTGCGAAATGTGTGAAGACGAGATTGGTTTTCAACGTCTCAAAGTAAAACCACATGCGATTTACTGCATCGACTGTAGAGAAATTGTAGAAAAATCTAATTAAGGAAGTGTAATGTATATAAAAAGATACTCAATAGCTGCGTTTATCTGGATGGCTTTAGTTGGTTGGTATGTGTATGCATATATAACCCAAGATAGCATGAGTATTGATCTTTTTGGTATTCCTATGCCATCATTGAAAATAGCTTTATGGGTACTAGTACCTTTGCTAATACTCTACCTCGCAAGTGTCTTTCATATGGCTTTTTACTCTATGCTTGGAAACTTTAAACTTCGTGGATATGAAAAAGATTTTGAAAAAATAATCGATGCCATTATTGACGCGTATTTAGGGAAAAAAAGTAGAACTTACAGTTTTAAAACTGAGCGTTACAGACTGCTTGGAACACTTCTTGAAAAGACAACGGTTTTCCCAAGCTCTGAGCTTATCGGAGCAACTGGAAATGAAAAGATTGACAGAGTTCTTAAAATGATTGAAGATATTAAGAATGATGAAGTAGTTGATTTAAAACCATTCAATCTTTTACCTGAAAATCCTTTAGTTATTCAAAATGAAAAAAACAGATACAACAAAGGAGAAGTTTCTGCTTCTGACATTTTAAGTAACTGCACGAAGTATGCTGATGAACTTTGCCAATTTGTCTATAAAGACTATGTTAAAACTGCATCACTGCAAAATATTTTAAAATATAAGGCATTTTTAACAAAAGAGGCGCTCCATGAGATCATGGCTCGCATCAATGCCGATGAAAATACTTTAAGTATTTCCAATGAAGAACTGATAGAGCTGCTGAATAAACTTGAACTTTCAAAACAAGACTATATTGAGCTTTCAATTACACTTTCAAAAGGCGGAATGATACCTGAACAGAGAATGAAACTTTTCGAGATGCTTGGTGAAGAACAAGAAGATGCAATGGATGCTTACCTCTTTACACTTTTTGATTTGGAAATGCTTGCTCCTGTGGATGAAGTGCTTGAACATTCACAGCCTGATGAATTCCAAAACTTTAAAGCATATCGTGCACTCAAAGAGTGTGGGAAAAACTTTAGCATATACCTGTTTATTTAAATATGACAAAAAATCTCTCCTTTGATAACCCTCTGTATGCACTAGCCCCACTTGCGGGCTTTACTGACTTGCCATTTAGAAGTGTTGTCAAAAAATTTGGAGCAGATTTAACTGTCAGTGAGATGCTCAGCTCTAATGCTTTAGCGCATGGCTCACAAAAAACCCTCCATATGCTCGAAAAATCTCCTCTTGAAGATCCTTATTCTGTTCAAATTGCCGGAAGTGACGTTGCTATTGTCAAACGTGCTGTGGAAGTACTCAATGAGCAAGATGGCATAGATATAATTGACCTAAATTGTGGCTGTCCTGTTCCAAAGGTAGTAGGACATGGAAGCGGCAGTTCACTTCTGCTCAACCTTCCTCTTATGGAAGAGATCATAAAAACCATAAAAGAGACCTCAAACAAAGAACTTACTTCTGTGAAAATTCGCCTTGGATTTGAAGAGAAAAATCATATAGATATCGCAAAAGTCGTTGAAGATAGCGGTGCAGATTTTTTAGCGGTTCATGGCAGAACCCGAGCCGGTAAGTTTAGAGCTGCTGTTGATTATGATGCCATAGCGGAGATAAAAAAAGCGGTGAGCATTCCAGTTATAGCCAATGGTGATATCGACTCCTATGAGAAAGCCAAATGGGTGCTCGAACATACCGGCGCAGATGGTGTTATGATAGGACGTGGTGCTGTTGGTGCTCCTTGGATATTTCACCAACTTAGAACCGGTGAAGAGCAGGTTAGTCAAGAGATAAAACATCAGATAGTGATGGAACATTTTGATAAAATGATAGAGTTCTATGGTGATTACGGTGCAATTTTATTTAGAAAGTACACGCATACGTACTCTAAAGGATATCGTGGTGCATCAGCATTAAGAAATCAAGTTAACACTATTGATAATGTAGCAGAGTTTAGAGCTGTGCTTGATGATTTCTTTAAAAACAGTGAAATGGCTTTGTAATGTTAGAAATAACCCCCTCAATTAAAAACCTCGAAAAAGATGACATTGCAGACAATCTTTTGCATTATGTTTACAATACAAGACACCTTCTTTCACTGATAAAAAAAGGTATAGATATTGAAGATCCTTCTTATCTCAGTTCATACCGTTCATTTGAGGGAGAAGTGTATGAAAACTTTTTATATGAGAAACTATTGCGTTATGCGGAAGAGAATGACTACATCACAAAGTTTATACTCAAAGGTTTTCATCAATCCAAGCATAAAGCCTATGCAAATACGCTCTCTATAAGTGAAAAAGAGCAGATTGTATATAGAACGAAGTCGCGTGAAATATCTGAATTTGATGCGATGTTCATTACAAAAAACAATGAACTCTATTTTGTAGAGATGACACTTGTCAAATCTGTACTGAAACTGCGTCGTCGTCTTCGTAAGAAAAAAGCGCTTTTGGAGATAATCTTCCCAAATTATGAGATAAAATCACTTATAATCCTCAATGAAGGAGCAACAGGAACAAAGCAGTTTCCTGATTATTGTAAGGTATGGTTTACAAAAGAGTTCTCAGCAAAAGAGGTACTGGAGTATATTACCAAGCTCGACAAACAAAAACTACAGCCAAAAGACAAGATACGCTCTAAAAAGATGATAGAAGCCCATACATTAAAACTCCATCCGTTTAGATACTACAATACGATGAGCTGGATCACAAAGACTTTGCGTGCGCATAAAAAACACATTATAGATATGAGTTTTTTGTACAACTACAAGATTCAACGTTATCATAATCTTTACAATAAATTTTATGTCGGTTATCTCTCCCTTGAAAATGCAAAGAAGATTATTACAATAAAAGAGGGCGAATACAAAGATGATCAGAGAGTCGTTGTTGCACTGGAGAAAAAACATTCCGATGAGATTGTGTTAACATACTATATTCAGACAACACGTAAAAGACTCTACCTTTACAGTTTTGATGATAATGGCAAAGAGACAAAAGAGAAAAAAGACCCGTATGGTATTACGGTAACAGAAGTCTTTCATATCAACAAGCTTATGGATAAAAACTATGAACTCAGTCTGCAAAATATAAACACAGTGAAAAAACTCTTAAAAGAGCGCTATCTCAGTAGTTCTAAAAGCTCTAAATAGTGCTCTATTAAAACTCATCATTATAGATGATTGATGCCGCTCTCTCTTTGTAGGCCTGTAGCGGTTCTTTTTCTGTATTTGCTGTAGCTGTATCATTGTTGTTTAGAAAATTTTCCAACTCTTCATGCCTGCTTTGGAGTATAGATTCAAACTCCTGCTGTGAAGTTGGTCTGTTCTCATGGAACTTGTCAAGTAAGATATTGCTGTTACCCATAAGTACCAAATAGCTCTCTTTGCCAAAGTCAAGCATGACTACACTGTTGTGTGCATCAATGGCTTTTTGAAAACGGATACTGACGCTGTTTGCATTTTCTGCTGGTGCAGCTTGTGTTGCTGTCTCTTGTGTTTGAGGCTGTGAAGTTGTATTGAAAAGCCACGGGGTCTTTTGTTGTTTTTGTTGCTGTGCGGCTTTTTGTAGTTGCTTGGGTGTTGTCTTTTTCTTGATGTAAAAAAGAATCAAAATCCCGATAATAAGAATAGCAATAACAATAGTATAACTTCTTGAGAGATCATTACCTTGTTTTGTCGGTAAGCCTGTTGTGCTTGCATTTTGTTGTGCAGTTGTTGCAGCTGCTGGACTTTGCGTGAGAGCGCTTTTACTTGTAAAGCGAAGGCGCAGACCATACCCATCAGAAGTTTTAGAAGCAATGAGTCGCACAGATTTTGGAACTGTAGCAATGATGCGCGTTTCATTTTTGAGTGGTGTAATAGCGAGTGATTGTAAAAAACGAGAAGCGACCTTTTTTATTTTTGGTGACTCTATAGAAGCATTTTCAAGTTTAATGATGATTTTTGAGTTGTTTCTGCTTTGCTTGATAGTCCCATGATAAGGGGTGTCAAACGTTATCATAAGATCGACTCTATCGGTTCTGTCATAAATATTGTAACTTAATATCTGTGAAGCAAACAGCGATAGGGGAAGTATAAGAATTAATAAGTATTTGATCATAGTCTCTCTTTTGATAAATAGTAAAGTACGGCAGAAGAGTCCAAAACTTCATTGATACGAATAGCAAGGTTTTTCTCATAGACCATGACTTCACCTTTTCCTATAATTCTACCATTTACATAAGACTCTACAGATTCACCTGCAGGTTTTTTAAGATCGATAATAGAGCCTTTTTCAAGTTGCAGTATGTCATGGACTGTGAGTTCTGTTTCACCCAAGTCAGAAACAAACTCGACCTCCATATCTAAAATCCCTGAATAATCCATCCACGAAAGGTCTTCTTGCGTCTTTAGTTCCTCTTCTTTCGTGTCGTTAGGCATCTATTTTCTTAATTGCAATCGTGAGTTCATCATTCCCAATTTTAATTGTTTTGACATTATCGACAGGAAAATTAAACTCGCCAATTTTTTCAAAATGCGGTGTTCCTATCGTAAAAGGCTCTTTTGTTGTCTCTTCAGCGATGACTTTTGCACTTCCGATGATAAGGTTTGCCGTCTCTAATGTCATATCTTTGAGCGTATCTTCATCACTCTCATCTTCCTCAAGAAAAAGCTTTGAAACCCGCTGCATAAAATCTTTATCTGATGCAATGTAAACCCTCTGTTTTTTACCATCTTGCGTGTCAATATCTATGTAAGCAATAAGTGTTCTCTTTTGAGTAGGAGCATCGTCAAGCTCATGTGGCTCACGAATTTGATGGACACAAAAGTTTTCTGCTGCTTGTTTATCTAACATTATTATCCCTTTTTGTAATGGATAGATTATACTTGAATGAAACACAAACTAAAATTAAATTGGAAGTTTGCAAGGACTCTCTTATTGATAATGGAGTATAATTTCAAAAATTTTTCTGGATATTTATGATTGCATTAATGCTGCTTGGCTCTTTTGTCGGACTTTTGTCAGGTTTTTTTGGTATTGGAGGGGGAACGATTCTTATTCCTTTGCTTTTACTGCTTGGCTATGAAACAAAAGTAGCTATCGGCATATCCGTTGTGCAGATGGTTTTTAGTTCTATTTACGGAAGTTATCTTAACAATAAAAAAGGCACGCTTGATATTACAATGGTTAGTATCATTGGTATCGGTGGATTTGGCGGGGCACTTCTGAGTGGATATATTGCAGCACTGCTGAGTGATAGAAGTTTGGAGATACTCTTTTTCTCTTTTGCAACATTTGCACTTTTGCGCATGTTCTTTAAAACACACGAAGATGCAAATGAGAAGGAGTTACACTACTCTTTGCTGCTTCTCATTGGTGTTTTACTTGGTGCTTTTAGTATGACAATAGGTGTAGGCGGCAGTATACTGCTTGTTCCTATACTTGTCGGTTTTTTACATGTACCCTTGAAAAAAGCGGTTTCAGCCGGACTCTTTTTTGTGGTCTTCTCTTCCGTTGCAGGTTTAATATCTCACGCAACTCAGGGGCATGTAGATTATAAGAGCGGTATTATCATTGGACTCGCTTCTCTTGTCGGTGTCTATTTGGGCATTCACTTAAAAGAGAAGGTTTCGCATAAACTGCAAAAGAGATTACTACTTGGATTTTATCTCTTTGTAGTGCTTTATCTGGCAAACAGAATATTTTTTTAAAGGCAGAATTTGAAAAAAAAAGATTTAATAAAAATTACAGGTGCTCGTGAAAATAACTTAAAAAATATAGATTTGAGCATACCAAAAAATGAACTTATCGTTATGACGGGTTTAAGTGGAAGCGGAAAGTCGACACTTGCTTTTGATACACTCTATGCAGAGGGGCAGTGCCGCTACATGGAGAGTTTATCGAGCTATGCAAGACAATTCCTTGATCGTGTCGGTAAACCTGATGTTGATAAAATAGAGGGACTCACACCGGCTATTGCCATCGATCAAAAGACAACCTCAAAAAATCCTCGCTCTACTGTAGGAACAATTACAGAGATTTATGATTACCTGCGTCTGCTCTATGCTCGTGTCGGTGTTCAGCACTGTCATAAGTGTGGCAAAGAGATATCGCAGATGTCAGCATCAGATATTATCAACGAAGTGGCAAAACTACCTGAGGGTGCAAAGCTTGTACTGCTTGCTCCCCTTGTGCGTGAGAACAAAGGTGCCTATGCAGATCTTATAGAGTCACTCACGCATAAAGGCTATGTTCGCGCTATGATAGATGGTGTAATGGTGCGTCTTGATGAGGAGATAGAACTCTCAAAGACCAAAAAACACACAATTAAAGTCGTTGTTGACAGAGTCATCGTAAAAGAGGAAAACAAAGAACGAATCGCCTCTTCTGTTGAAAAAGCACTCAAAGAGAGCTATGGTGAACTTGAGATAGATATTTTAAATGCCAAAGAACTTGGTACTACTGAGCATATTCACTACTCGGAGCACAATGCCTGTTTTGACTGTAAGATATCTTTTGATGAACTTGAGCCACTTAGTTTCTCTTTTAACTCTCCTAAAGGAGCATGCTCGGAGTGTGATGGGCTTGGACTGCGTTATGCCCTTGATGTTGAAAAGATTATCGATCCGGATTTAAGCATAGAAAAGGGTGCTGTCAAGATCGTTTACGGTTTTAACAAAGGCTACTATTTCACTTTCTTAAAAGGTTTTTGTGCAGCAAATGATATTGATATTACCATTCCTTACTCAGAACTGCCGCAGCATCAACAAAAAGCGATTCTTCATGGCGGTATAGAAGAGGTAGAGTTCCTTTGGAAAAAACATACGGTTAAGAGAATTTTCCCCGGCATCATCCGTATAGCTTACGATATGTTCAAAGATGAAAAAGAACTCGGTGATTATATGAGCGAGAAGATTTGTAATATCTGTAACTCACACCGTTTGAAGCTCGAATCTTTAGCGGTGAAAGTTGCAGGAAAAGGTATAGCAGAACTCTTAGATATGCCGATAGCACAAACATACAAGTTCTTTGCGGATGAAGCAAACTTTAGCTATTTGGATAAACAGCATGCACAAATCGCATTCCCTATTTTAAATGAGATTCGTGAGCGACTCTTTTTCCTTTATGATGTCGGTCTTGGCTATATCACACTTGGTCGTGATGCATGTACTATTTCGGGTGGTGAAGCACAGCGTATTCGCATTGCTTCACAAATTGGAAGTGGTTTGACAGGTGTGATGTATGTTTTAGATGAGCCAAGTATAGGACTGCATGAGAGAGATACGCTCAAACTTATTAAAACACTCAGAAGTCTGCAGGAGAAAGGTAATACAGTCATCGTTGTCGAACATGACAAAGAGACTATTGAAAATGCGGATTTTATTGTAGATATCGGAAGTGGAGCAGGGAAGTTTGGTGGCGAGGTTGTTTTTAGCGGAACGCTTGATAAACTTAAAAAAGCAAAGACACTGACAGCTGATTATCTCTATGGGCGTAAGAAGATAGAGTATTTTTACAGACGTCCTCAAGAGAAGTGGATAGAGATAAAAAATGTGACTATTAACAATATTAAAAATCTCTCTGCAAAGATTCCGTTGAATAATTTTGTCTGTATCACAGGTGTGAGTGGAAGTGGAAAGAGCTCCTTGATGCTCCAAACGCTCCTGCCTGTTGCGCGTGAACTCTTAAATCATGCAAGAAAGGTCAATAAAGTAGCGGGTGTTGAGATAACGGGACTTGAGAATGTCGACAAGGTCATCTACCTTGACCAAAGCCCGATAGGACGTACACCACGCTCAAACCCTGCGACATACACCGGTGTAATGGATGAGATACGAAACCTCTTTGCCCAGACTAAAGAGAGTCAGATCCGTGGCTATACCGCTTCACGCTTCTCTTTTAATGTCAAAGGTGGACGCTGTGAGAAGTGTCAGGGTGAGGGAGAGATAAAGATAGAGATGCACTTCTTACCGGACATTATGGTTAAGTGTGACAGCTGTAAAGGTCGTAGATACAATGACCAGACCTTAGAGGTTTACTACAAAGGAAAAACTATTTCTGATGTGCTTGCAATGTCTGTAGATGAAGCCTTTGAGTTCTTTAAACCGATTCCAAAAATTCACCAAAAGATGAAAACGCTTGTTGATGTCGGTCTGGGGTATATCACACTCGGACAAAATGCCGTTACACTCTCAGGCGGAGAGGCACAGCGTATAAAACTCTCAAAAGAGCTCTCACGCAAAGATACCGGTAAAACGCTCTATATCTTAGATGAACCTACAACAGGACTGCATTTTGCAGATGTAGACAGACTGACAAATGTACTGCATAAGTTTGTCGAGCTAGGGAATTCCGTGCTTATCATTGAACACAATCTCGATATGATAAAAAATGCCGACTATATCATAGATATGGGACCAGAAGGCGGCTCTGGTGGTGGGCTTGTCATAGCAGAAGGTTCTCCTGAAGTATTGGCGCAAAATTATGAAAAGAGTGGTTCTTACACTGGAGAGTATCTCAAAAAAGAGTTGGCACTGCATCAATAAAGCGAAAACTTATTTTTTAATGTTATAATTTAGATATTGTTAAAAAATGGTAGGTTTTATGCAGAAGAAATATGATATCTTGGTTATTGATGATGTGAGTGAAAATATCAAAATTGCTATAGGTATCTTAAAAAGTGAGAATTATAATTTCTCATATGCACTTAGTGGTAAATCTGCCATAGAAATTTTAAAAACGAAACGTTTTGATTTAATTCTTTTAGATGTTATGATGCCAGAAATTGATGGTTTTACACTCTGTAAAATGATCAAAAAAACACCTGCACTCAGAGATATTCCTATCATATTTGTCACTGCTGTTGCTGATATAGAATATATGCAAGAGGGCTTTAAACTTGGTGCGGTTGATTATGTCACAAAACCGTACCATTCGATAGAGCTGCGTGCACGGGTTGCAAATCATCTTGAACTGTATCGTTACAGAAAAGAACTTTCTTATCATAATAAAGAGTTGGTGCGTGACATTAAAAATGAAAGAGACCAGCACTTAGCCCAACTTGAACTTGCCCAAAAAGAGATAATCTATATTTTGTCAGAGATTATGGCCTCTGATAGTGGAGAAACTGCCGATCATGTCAAGCGAGTTGCCAATATTTCAAAGGAGTTTGCTCTTCTTGAAGGTAATTTGACACATGAACAGATTCATACGATCTATCTTGCATCTCCACTCCATGATATTGGAAAAGTAGTCATAGACAACTCAATATTGCATAAGAATACGAAATTAACAGAAGAAGAGTTTGCAGTGATGAAGAAACACCCGACGTATGCTTTGAATATACTCAGTAAATCTAAAAGTGAACTTATTAAAGCTGCTGCGATAATAGCATACGAACATCATGAAAACTGGGACGGTTCCGGTTATCCAAGAGGACTTAAAGGTGAAGAGATACATATTTATGGTAGAATAGTTGCTATAGCTGATGTTTTGGATGCATTAACGCATCAACGCTCTTATAAAGAACAGTGGAGTTTTGAACAAGCAGCACGATACATCATAGACCTTTCAGGCACGAAGTTCGATCCGCGTTTGGTGCAATTGTTTGAAAACAATATGGAAGTGTTTAAAGAATTAGTAGAAGAAAAGAAGATATGAATACAAACGACCTTATTATTATGGGCATTACCATTTTATTTGTAATTATCGGTTTTGTAATTGTGCTGAACATTGTCAAAGCAAAACAAAAAGAGAAAATTGCTGCTTTAGAAGACGAAATTTATAATCTCAAAGCAAAGATCCTAGACCAAGAAAAGATTATAAAACATGCGACAAACAGTTCTCGAGGGCGTTTGGCTCTTGAGCAAATAAAAAAGATAGAGTCTCTTGAAGCAGAAATCAAGCGCCAAAAAAAAACGGGTAAAAGATGCTAAAGCAATTGCACAAGAAGCACATAAAGTAAAATCAGAATTTTTAACAAACATAAGACATGAGATTCGTACGCCAATGAACTCTATTATCGTGTTTGCAGAGATGATATTAGAAGAGAAAACTACACCTAAATTACAGAACTATGCACAAAATATTTACAGTGCGGGAAAAAAACTTTTAGAAATGATAGATGATATCATTGATCTCGCAAAGGTAGAGCAGGGGACATTTAAACTCGAAGAGAAACCTGTAGATATTA
>VCAX01000090.1 GCA_013607665.1 Campylobacterota bacterium
GCACCAATCGCCAACAACCCGATAAGCCCGCCAAAAACAAAAACAGCAAGTCCGATATAAGGATAAACAACAGAAGAACCTATAGGAAGAAGCATTAAAAAGATGATAAAAAACTGTAAGAAGACTAGGATTTTGCTTTTCACTTTAATCTAATCCTGATGTTTATTTATAAGATTACGGCATTGCACTTGGAACTTTGGCAGTCCATTTCTTATGATCCATTCAACTATAGCTAAATTCACACCCTCATAATCATGTGCAATATATGTGCGCACATCGTACATCCCTTTAATGTCTTTATCATCAAAAGCACTTAATATATCATCCGCGTGAGATTGCTTTAACTTATTGAACTGTTCTGCAATAGCTGTTAAGTGCATTAGTATTGCTGGCCTGCCTGTTACATAATCTTCAAGTGCTTGCGGTTATGCTCCCAGCATTATTTACTATCTGTTCTATATAGTCTATCTTCTCAATGATGAGATAAACTTTAGAGATGGATTCTTTAGACATATATTGCTCTGTCGATGATGAACTTTTTAGCAGTTCTACCCATTCCTGTGCTGTCTGCCAAATCAACTTTCGCACCTAAAGCGCTACTCATCTCTTTTTGTATCTCATTAATGCGCTCTATTGCACCGAAACCATAATGCGCTGCAAATTCTGGCGTAGCTTCTACAAGAACATCAATATCACTATTCTCCTGTGCTTCATCACGAGAATAAGAACCAAACAGAGCCTTGATAATAAAACCCTCTTTCTGGTACTCATTTTTAACATTTGTAAGATAGTTGAGTATTTGTTCTTTTGTCATGGAGATATTATAACACATTTTAGTGGTGGACAGCTAGGGATTCGAACCCTAGGTGGATTGCTCCACACCCGCGTTCCAGGCGAGCGCCTTCGACCACTCGGCCAGCTGTCCTTTGTTTGAAGAATGACATTTTAGCGAAGTTATTATTTAATCGTGCTAAAAGTTTGTAAATCCATATCAAAAACGATGCCAGAGCCATAAGGAACATCAATGCAAAAAGCCTCTTGAAGTGCAATATTTTGCACTATTGCCATCAAAACACGAATAACACCTGCATGTGTAATAACCAAAACAGTGTTAGCATTTTGTGAAGGTAGGTACTCTAAAAAGAACACTTTTATGCGCTCTATGTAAGCTGCATAAGGTTCGCCATCCAATGCTTCTATCCACTGCATAAAATCTTCATAACGAATCTCTCCTGCAGCTATAATTGCATCAAAGCTCATTCCCTCATGTTTTCCCCACGACTTCTCACGCAAACGTTTTGTAAATATGGCATCTTTATACTGTTTACAAGGCTTCAGTGTCTCTTTGGCACGCAATAGATCAGAACAATAGACAAGATCGAACTCTTCCTTTTGCAACATTTCAGCCACTACTCTGGCCTCTTCTTTTCCCTTGCGGGAGAGGCCAATGTCAATGTGTCCGTTATAGCATTTATGGTACTGCTCATCAACTTCACCATGGCGAACAAGTGTTATCTTCACGCAAGCCCTACTATGATGCAGTTAAGTAAAAAAAGTTCTGTTGCCTCAATGGTAAAACCGTAGATATCACCGGTAAATCCGCCATATCTTTTGATGAAAAATTGCTTGACAAGCAGCATCATAAAAAGCGAAGCAGCGAGCAAAAACCAAGCATTATATAAAAAAATAAATACTAAACTATATAACAGCACCATAAACACTTGCTTGCTCTGCAGCTCCTCTTTTGCCAACTGACTCATACCGCCAGAAACATATGGGAAAAAATAGATACAAAAGACCACTATCAAACGCGGTAGTAATAACACCAGAGGCAGCAGTGCATAATTTTGCAGAGCAATCAGGGAAGAAGCTTTTAGAATGAGAAAAACAGCACTAAATGTCATACCCATTCCCCCATTATGCGGGTCTTTCATCACTTCAAGAGCTCGCTCTTTTGGTACAAAGAGTCCATCTATGGTATCGGCAAGGCCATCAAGATGCAGTGCACCTGTAAGTGCTACCCAAAGCGCAAAAAGAATGATAGCAAGGTGAAATTGGGGGAAATAGGGTTCTAAAAGCAATGAAACAGCATACAAAATAGCACCCAAGAGAAAACCGATAAGCGGGTAGAACATTACGGCATAGCCGTTAATGCCTCTGTAAAAGTCATGTACTCTAAAAAAAGGCAGCGTTGTCAGCATTGAAAGTGCTAGTGCAAAGCCCTTAAAAATTTTACTCATTTAATCCTCGTAGCAATTCCGGCTACAACATGATAGACCTCATCGCACCCCTCTGCAACAAGCTGTGCTATCTTGCCGTTTGCATCAACAAACTTGCGAGCCAAAGGATTCTCAGGAATAACACCACAACTAACATCATTGATAACAAAGACAATATCTTTTTCTTGCATCATCACTCTGTTTATCTCTGCCTGCATATCTTCGTAGCTCTTTTCATGGTAGAGCATATTGTTCACCCAGATACTGAGACACTCCAGCAAAACAGCAGAATTTTCATGTTTTTTTATTGCACGAGAGAGCTCAAGTGCCTCTTCTACCGTCAAAAAATTCTCACCACGCTGTGCTTTATGCTTCTCAATGCGTCGCTGCATCTCCTCATCGACAAACTCTGTTGTTGCGAGGTAAAGCGGTTTTGCTTTTGTCATCTTTTGAATGTACTTTTCTGCATTAAGAGACTTTCCACTCTTAATTCCACCTATAAATAAAACTTTCATAACAGAAGTATAACAATAAATACAGCAATTTTCGCTATTATTATGCAAAAAATAATAAGGGAATGTTTTGTTAAGTATCAGAACTTTTTTACAACTTCTAAAAGAGTCTTTTCGTGACCTTTTACCAATTGTACTTGTTATCATGTTCTTCCAGCTTGCTATCATACAAAGTGTGCCTGAGAATTGGCTCAGCACTGCCATTGGACTTGCCATTGTGGGTGTTGGGCTCGCCGTCTTTTTACTTGGGCTTGAAGTAGGAATTTTTCCTGTTGGAGAGGGGTTGGCAAGTGACTTTGCACACAAAGGTTCAACGTTTTGGATACTGATTTTTGGCTTTATGATCGGTCTTGGAACAACCATTGCAGAACCTGCTCTCATCGTCATAGCCGATAAAGCAGCTTCCATTAGTGATGGGCGTATCCATGCGACAATTTTACGAACGGTCGTTGCTTTTTCTGTTGGTTTTGCCATTATATTGGGAGTTTGGCGTATCATCAAAGGGCATCCCATCCACTACTACATCATAAGTGGTTATATTCTCGTTGTTGCTGCGACTGCTTTTGCACCAAGTGAGATCGTTGGGCTTGCTTATGACCTTGGAGGTGTTACAACCTCAACTGTTACCGTTCCGCTAGTTGCAGCCCTTGGTATTGGACTTGCGTCCACCATAAAAGGGCGTAATCCCGTCCTCGATGGATTTGGGCTTATTGCCTTCGCTTCACTTACGCCTATGATATTTGTGCAACTCTACGGTATTGCCGTATATAACTTTATCGATCCGACAACACCTGTTTTACCACAGGTTATTGAAAACATTGAAAAGGTAGACACCTCTTTTTCTGCACTCTCTTTGCTGCGTGGATTACTCGGTGTCATTTCCGATGTTATTCCGATTCTTGGCGTTATTCTCTTTTTTCAATATATTATTTTAAAAAAGAAAATCGAAAATCTAAAACAGGTCATCATTGGTTTTATCCTGGTTATTCTTGGACTGGATGCCTTCATTGTCGGTCTTGAAATGGGACTTTTCTCCGTTGGTGAGACAATGGCATTTGAGCTGACACAGTATGACAACAACATTATCATATACGCTTTTGGTTTTCTCATTGGTTTCTCAACTACTATGGCAGAGCCTTCACTCACAGCCATTGCGAGAAAAGCAAAAGAGATCAGTGATGGTAAGATAAATGACTTTGTTTTACGCCTCTTCGTTGCGCTTGGTGTTGCTATTGGAATTGCACTTGGAGCTTATAGAATTGTTGTCGGGGGCGAAATTGTTTACTATATCATGGCTGGTTATCTCTTTGTCATAGTGCTTACTTTTTTAGCGCCTAAGTACATTATTCCTATCGCTTATGACAGTGGAGGGGTTACAACTTCTACTGTTACAGTTCCACTGGTAGCGGCTATTGGGCTTGGTCTTGCAACCAACATACCAAACAGAGATCCGCTCATTGACGGTTTTGGCCTTATTGCTTTTGCATCGCTTTTCCCTATGATAACGGTTATGCTCTATGGCCTTATAACTGAAAAAATGGGTGTTTTTGGAGAGCGTGAAAAAGAGGAACTGCATATGAATGAACTCCGTCATGCCCTAGAAGATGTGCAGAACATGCAACTAGCAACAATCAATGTCGAAGGTACGGATAAATCGCACTCATACACAGTATGTCTTTTTCTGCAGTACATGTCATTGTTCCAAAAGAAAAAACCGAAGAAGCCCTTATTGCCGCACGAGAAGCCGGTGCCAA
>VCAX01000091.1 GCA_013607665.1 Campylobacterota bacterium
TCCCTCTTTTTTATTTATTTTAGCTTGTTTTTGGTTTGAAACTGGTTAAGTGGTGGGTTTTTAGAGGTGCCCTTAACTTAGAAAAAACTATCTAAAATAGGCTTATTTTCATAGTCAATTAGTTAACTATGAAAATCTTAACTTGACTGTGAAAATTTACACACAAAGGATTAAACAGTTATGAAACCTATAGACAGATTATTTTTGGACGTTCAGTCCAGAGTGATTTAGTTAAAAATCTGCCGAATAGATTACAAATACTACACGGACCTACTCACATTATGAGCAACAGGCCCATCATATGTAAAAGATATCCCTAAAGATACTGAAGCATTTTCATCTTTGTGCATTTCAAAACCATATCTTGCAGGATTAAAAAAAACTTCTATTTCACTTTCTAGCTTTATATAACCACGTTCTGCAGCAACTATTGAACTTATACGACCATTGACATTTTTAAACGGGATATTGTCCCAATCTATTCCTTCTCCATCTCTTCTTTGTAATGAACTTCGATGTATTAATGATTTTATTCCGTCTTCCGTACCAAGCACCTCTAAGCTAATTCTACGATCTCTTCTAAAACGTGCAAGATTTTTACTTTCTTCTAAGGCTAAAGTAAATGATATAGCACTTTGTGTACTTCCCTTTAAGATGGCATTTATTGCATTTACAACATAGAGATAAAATGATGCTTCTAAGGAGTTGGTATTGGCTTTCCAATAGGAGATTTTTTCTATTATTAAATCTAAGCTCATATTTGTCCTTGATTGACGAATTGCTTGTAGCCACATTTTTAAACTATTTATATCTTTTACATCTTCATCGATATTGCTTTCCATTAATTTGATAATTCTATCAATTTCTTTATGATTAATATTTTGCCAATTTCTATCATTTCTATCAAGATATACTCTTACTATCTGCCGTCTTATATTCTTTTTGTCTCCAGTTGATTTGTTAAGCATATTATCCCATAACTGAAGAGCTTCTGAATGATTTCCATACAATTGTGAAATTTGAGCTTTTAGACTTAAAGTAAATTGAGTAGGATTTTCACCACCGTTCATATACTGAACTACATCTAAAAGATATTCGGCTGTTTCTAATGATTTTCGTAAATAAGAATCTTCAGCATTTATCAAAACATCTATTGCACGGCACCCTTTGATGTGTTTAATTTTATCAATCATTCTAACTATAGCTTGAATCTCACTGTTATATCCGTATTCTTCTCTATCGTTTAGAATCCTTGTTTCTTCAAAACATTCTGCAGCAAGCTTAGTGTAATTAATGATTCCATCCACATCATCATCTATATGTTTAGCCATGGTACTGTATATAATACCTTTTATGTGATGGAGGACATGATCATTAGGTTGCATATCTATTGCTTCTTTAATATAATCTAATGCCTCATTATAATCTTCATTTTCTCGTAATAATCTGCTTAGATGTGCTTTAAAATGAGCTTCACCATCAAACTCTTCAACCAAATGCCTTAATACCTCAATCCTACCATTAACTAAAGGGATATCTTGAATTAATTGAGCATATCTCTTAGAATCCTCAATTATCTCTTTATTTTCTCGAAAAATAAATACATTCTTTACCATATCTATAGAGTATTTTGTTGCTGTTGGTGATGAGCCTCTACAAAAATTGATATAATCTTTTGATATTTTTGAAAGGTTTTGTTTCCAATTTTTCCCGTTATGCTTTTCATCAAGTAGATACTTCATGACTTCCAGAGCCACTGTTTGATGTACTATCCTGTAAGAATGATTTTTTTCTTCTATTAACAAATTCTTTGCACTACTGGCATTGGCATCAAAAAGCTTATCTATGTCAACCGTATTCTTTTTAGGAATATTCAGCATCTCTGCAAATTGCTGCAAATGAACAGACAGATGTCCATAATAAAGCGACATGGACATATATAACATAACCTTCTTTTGATCACTACTAAGAATATTCATTCTTTCTTGTACATACACATGCAGTCCTTTAAAAGTACTATCATATGCAGTAATACCATACAGGAAAGCATTCTTGCATATAGAATCTGAATTATATATCAACTTTAATTCTCGTTTCATTTGCATGCGTTCAGCTGAATAAGCATCATAAAATGATCTTGATTCGTGGTTATCCAAGCATTCAGGAAGCCAAAAAGTTCTTTGTGATTCACGATCATTATGGTAGCTGCTTTTTTCAAAGCGTCTTACAACCTGCAATAAAACTGCCGATGTATTTTCAGCTTTGAGTTGTTCATATAGATCTGAAATATTTTTTTGAGTATATTTATCTTTATCTATGATGACAAGAACAGATAAATTAGATAACTTCTTGATCCTAGCAATCTTTTGAACACTATTAATAGGATTAATACCAGTTAAAATACATACAGGATATATCTTATGTAGATTCCATGCAATACGTCTCGATATTGTTGTGCCACCACTTCCAGGAGCATAATATAAGTTTATTCTATAGACCATCCTACTATCTATATCTTTAGAAATTCTTTTATTTAAATCGCATGTCAAGGTCCTATCACAATCGTATCGATTTGAAAAATCCTCCCATGTAGCAACTGCCCCCTGTCTAAAATATTTTGCTTCACGGCTTTCCTCTTGCCCGATGTTATAATGAAGTATTTCAAGATCCTCACTAAGCCATAGCCATGTTTTATTATCGATCACAACTTGAGCACCTTGGCTCTCTGGTATTTTATAAATATCTTTTTTTACACTGTTGTCTATAAAATGTGCGTTTAAACTTTTAAATAAACTTTCAAGTGGATATTTAACAACATCAATTGAATAGTCTTCATTGTCATTTTTAATTTTTTGAATCTCGCAATCATTTTTAAAGTCAATACATAAAAATTCAACTCTATCATCGAAAATTTCATCAAATTGCTTGATAGTCTCTGTTAAAATTCCAGAATCAAGATCGCTCCACAGCACTACAACTACAATGGGGTTTGGATTGAGATTGTCATTACAGGATTCTAAAAATTTTGCCAAATTTTTTTTATATTGTTTACGCCAATCTCTTTCAGTTTGCTTAGGCTGTAATTTGGCATAACCATCCAAGCCATTAGCAAAAAACCAAGATAATCCTGGGAATGAATAAAAGTTCGTATCCTGTTCTACACATATATGAAAAGAACGACTCTCCTCTAAACCTTTTTTAAGATATTTCAGAAGACCCTTCGATTCGCTATATGCATTATAATCAATAACCGCAGACCAATTAATACTAACAAGTGATTTTGGATCATATTCCAAGTCTTTTTCATACAAGCTGCTTAAAAGAATATAGTTTTTATTATCTTTAAATTCATTGATCCTGTCTTTCAAGATTCTCCACATAGAACTGTTATCATCACCAGGCTCATTAAATAATATTTTTCCAAACCAGTTTGCGATATATGTCATCTTTTGGCCAGAAGCTTTATCATTTGTAGAACCATTTCTGTAGTAAACCACACCACCTTGCACTTTGTTACCACTTTTATTAAATGTGCAAATTCCCATTTTTTCTTGAGGAATCTCTAGTACGCCAAATTTTTTATCATCAAAATCTACCTGGTGATACACAAAACTAGGTTTCAAATTAACCCAATCATCTTTAAATTTCTTTTGAATATCTGCATCGTCATACTGTTTATCTAAGCCAATTTTATTTTTATTTCCATCAGTCTCTTCCATTATTCCAAATACTATATACGCACTACCTTCTCTGGGGGTATTGTAAAAGGATACTATATCTTTTGACATGTCAAAAGCAGCATGTTTATCTCCAAAGTCATACATTTTTGCTTTAAAATCAAGAACCTGCGATTCACTTTGTTCTATAAGTCGTTTAAATAATTCAATATCCATCTTTTTTTCCTGACATTAGTAAATTTTATAAAAAGCACCTCTAAAAAACAAATTTGCATACACCCTCATCTATTTTTTCAGTTTTTTAAATTAATCTTAGACTTTTTCTTGGTTTTCTAGAAAAAAACAAGTCCATTTTACACTTATTTTAGTCAAACTCACTTAATTTGTCCATCTTTTTCATATTTTTTGCACCTTTTGTAGCCTTATGCATCTAAAGAGCTGTAAGTCAGGTTTAGCAATCCTATCCTTGCCGATACTTCGCATATATAAGTCTATTTTTCTAAGATAGATAATTCACAAACTGTCATATTTTCTCTTCAGCATACATTCTTAACAGTTAATATAACTTAGAACATTTAGAACTTATAAATTCTGATATATTTGAAAAATAGGGGTATCACATTATTGGGGTTTATGGAGTATAATATATCTATTAAGTTAAGTGGTTAATATTACCTAGAAACAATGTGACTATATTATTAAAAATCAAAACATTTTACTCAATGGAGCTACCGGGGTTGGTAAATCATTTTTGGCAC
>VCAX01000092.1 GCA_013607665.1 Campylobacterota bacterium
AAGGTTGGCAGTAGCTAACTCTTCAAGACTTTTTTTAACAACAGTCTTAAAATCATCACTGAAAAGCTCTTGGATTTTTGTGGATTTGAGAAGTTTTTCGGGTCTGTTGAGCTGTTGGAGTTGTGTATGCAGCTCTTTGGTCTCTTTTGTAAAAAGAATATCTTTTGGGTACTCTGTTTTATCAAAATGTGAAAGTGTCTGTTTCTCTAGTTTTTCCAATATCGTTGTTACTTTACTGCTTAAGAGCGTGAGTAATGCTTTGCTTTGCTGTTGTGTTGTGAACAGTTCACTTGAGAGAAGAGTTTTGATGTCACTAATAAGCGTTTTTACTGTAGGCACTTTGGATTCTTGCAGTGAAGAGGCAAGCTCTTTTAACTGCATTTGTAAATCCAGTTTAGGGTCTGTAAAATTTTTGAGTTTTGATTCTAAAAAAATTCCTGAGTTTTGTAGTCTGTTTTTGAGTGTTTTGTCTGTGATGTCTGCATTGCCGTCTAGTGTGCTTGCAAGAACTTTTTGGAGCTTTTGTAAGGCAGGTAGAGGCTCTTTAGAAAGATTTGCATCTAAAAGCTGTGCAAGTTCTTTAAGAGTTGTTGTGACATTTCCGAGAGATTTGAGTGTTGGATTGTTCTTTAAGAGTCTCAGCAATGCTCTGTTTTGCGTTGCATCTTGTGGAGTTCTTTTCATAAGAGATTCTAAAACGGAGCCAAGATCTTTAGCTTTTTCTAGGAGAGCCAACTCTTTTTGTGGTATATCTTTGAGTACCTCACGCAAAGCTTTGTTTGTATTTTCTAAAACAATATTTAAAGTTTTATTCGGCGTGCTTTTTAGCTCAATCATAATAAGCTAAGTATAGCATTATTTTTGTATAATTCGAAAAACAAAAGAGGAAGCATAATGGATGAGAGAATTCAAAAAGTATTGGATATTTTGCATAAACATTTTGCAGATGAAGCAAATCAATACTCTGAGTTTGAGCCTTCTGATATTGAGTATTTTGTCGGTTGTATGCTCTATAATCATTTCGCTTTTTCCAAGGCACATCATAATCTTAAAACGATGGATTTGAGCTATGATTTTTTATCTGCGTGTGGCGAGGAGTATGAGGAGATAGAACAGATCATCGCTTCCATAAACTTTGCAAGCGAAGAGGAGGCTTTGGCGTTTTTACAAAACTTCATAGAGGTCTCACGCAGCAAATATACAAAATCTGAACTCTATCTCTTAGACAGACTCAAATACCATGTCGATGCAATGGCTGAGCGTTATGAAAAAGGGGTGGATGTGAAGCATATCGATTTCACAAATCCACTGCTGAGGAAATAAGGATGAAAAAGTATCTCATTACCTCACGCGAGCACTATACCGATACGCCTGCGGTCTTTCGCTCTATTTTACAAGAGAGTTTAAAAAAACATCTGCCAGATTTTGCGCTCTATAGAGACAAAAGTAATCCGCACTATGCTACGCAGGCCGATCATTTCTTGGGTGTTTGTAAAAATTTTTATGGACTGAAGGCTTTTTTGCATCAAGATTATGACTTAGCTGCTAAACTCGGTGCAACAGGAGTGCATTTGACTTCACAACAGTTTGATGCTATTCCTCTTGCTAAAGATTTGGGTCTTGAGGTTATCATATCAACACATACACATGATGAAGTACATATTGCCGAGACAATGGGGGCTGATTATGTAAGCTATTCGCCTATCTTTTCTACTCCTGGCAAAGGCGAGCCAAAAGGTGTCGATGATTTGCGTGAGATTATTGCAATGACCGATATTGATATTTTTGCACTTGGTGGTATAATAGGGGATAAAGAAATCGAAGCACTCCAAGAGAGTGGTGCTTTTGGATTTGCATCAATTCGATATTTTCAGTAGGAGAAAAATATGGGTGGACATGATTTGTGGACATACTCTGCGATAATTATCTTTTTTGTTGTTCTTGCGAAGATAGTTTCACAAAAACTTCCACTGTTGATGTACTCTGGCTTATTCTTTTTGGCTCCATTGGTGTGAATCTTGGCATACTTCCCGAGCATAATGCAATCCTTGAGGCCATTGGAGAGTGGGGGATTGTCTTTGTTATGTTCGCACTTGGATTTGATGAGGATCTTAACCACTTCATACAAGGGCTCAAACGAAGTTTCGGTATTGCCGTCATTGGAGCAGTATTTCCTTTTTTAGCCGGTTTTTATACAGCAAAACTCTTTGGTTATGACTTTAACGCACAGATGATATGGGGGCTTACAATGACTGCAACTGCAGTCAGTTTGACAATGGTAAGTCTGCGGGAAGAGGGACTGCATAAAACAACGGCATCAACAGCAATTATGAGTGCGGCAGTCGTGGATGATATCCTCTCTTATTGGTCTTGCCATTATGATCCCTATCGCTATCAGTGCCACTGGAGGATCCTCTCAAAGTATAGAGTTTGGAGAGATTGCCATGATAATACTCAAGGTGCTTCTCTTTTTTGGCATTATCAGTTTTATAGGAATGGTGCTTTTTCCTGACACTCTGCAAAAAGAGAAAGGAAAAGAACACAGCAGGTTCTGTAAAGGTAAGAAAGTATCTCGGTATCAGGCGATTATTGACTGCATACAGTGGAAAATTCACACCACTTGTCATGATATTTACAGCATTTTTATTTGGTGCGATTGCAGACAAATTTGGATTTCATCCGGCAATTGGGGCATATTTTGCAGGGCTTTTTCTGCGTGAGGAGTATTTTGTCATTGAAGTGGACAATGTACTAAGAAGTCATAAAAGAGATGGTGAATTCGTTATCAATCATCTGGCTTATACTATTTTTGGCCCTATTTTCTTTGTTGAGCTTGGAACGAAATTGATCTTTGATTATCATGTGCTTTTTGATATCTTGCCGGCAGTTTTTGTACTCTTTGTTGCCGTATTGGTTTTTCAGGTGCTCTCAGCAGCATTTGCAGCACGCTATACCGGCGGCTATGCTTGGCATCAAAGTTGTTATGGTAGGACTTGGAATGCTTGGACGTGCTGAACTTGCTTTTATTGTTATAGATATTGCATATGCCGACAATCATATTATTGATTTTCATCAGTTTTATATTTTGATATGTGCTATCTTTTTGCTGAATCTTACAGTCCCAACTGCCATTAAGTGGTGGGAACCTTACTACATGGGTAGAAAAGAGTTTCGTCTTTTTGGCATAAAACTATCGAAGTAGTTTCCCTGCCAAATATCCGCTGGCAAAGCTCCACTGCAGATTATACCCTCCGCAGGGACCGTCAAGATTCATAATCTCTCCGCAAAAGTAGAGACCATCTATCAGTTTGCTCTGCATTGTTTTTGGATTGATCTCTTTGAGGCTGATGCCGCCGCGTGTAATCATGGCAAGACGAAAACCGTCATGCCCTGTCACTGTCAGTGGTGTCCACGCAAGCAGAGATATAAGTCTGTCTCGCTTTTTGCCTTCTACTTTTTTATATTTGAGTTTGCAATCGACATCTGCAAGTTTGCAAAGCTCGCGTGAGAGTGGCTCAGGCAGGAGTGTCTGTATCAGTTCGAGCATATTTTTGCTCTTTTGCTCATGCTTTTTAAAATGTTTGCGTATATCCTCTTCGTTCATCCCTTTTGTAAGATTTAAGAGCAGGGGAACTTCACCATATTTTTTTAGCAGAGGTGTAACCTCTCTTGCAAAATCAAGGACAACGGGGCCTCGTATGCCGCTGTTTGTGAAGATGAGATCTCCTTTGGCACGAAGATTTTTATGTTTTTTGAGTGCCACACGCAGCTCGACCTTCGCAATGGTGTCCGCGCGACAGTTTTTTACCCACTCCTCTTTTGTCTTGAGCGGCATCATGGCAGGTGAGAGTTCTGTAACTTTATGTCCGAGTTCACTGGCAAGATTGTAGCCATCACCCTCTGCACCCAAAACAGGATAACCCATGCCGCCAGTTGCGACAATGACATTGGGTGCATAAAAAACAGTATCTTCTGTCTTTACGCCATCAATATGTCTGCCTGTGGAGAGTAGACGGGTTACTTTCTGGCTGCATTTAATCTCTACACCAAGAGCTTGCATCTCGGACTTGAGGCCTTCAATGATAGTAGCAGAGGAGTGTGAAGTAGGAAAGACACGAAAACCATCGGGTGCATGCGTTTCAATGCCGATATCTTCTAAAAATGTAATAAGCTTATGATGATCGAACTCACGCAAAGCATCCTGCATAAAGCGGCCGTTTTTGCCAAAGCGTGCCATAAAATCTTCATTGCTCAGTGTATTTGTCAAATTACATCTGCCACCACCCGTTGCTTTTAACTTCGCAGCAATATTGGAGAGTTTTTCAAGCAGAAGGACCTTTTTATTGTTGCGAGCAGCGACAATAGCGGCAATAATACCTGCCGCTCCGCTTCCAATAACAATAAGAT
>VCAX01000093.1 GCA_013607665.1 Campylobacterota bacterium
TTAGTTGATTATTATCTTGTGAATTATAAGAAAAAGTAGAAAAGTAAGCACCCATTTTTTTAATTAAGTCCTTTTTTGAAGCCTCCTGTAAAGCATTTAAGAGCATGAAAGAGCAGGGAGTGCCACTCTCGAGGATTGCAATCAATGTCTCGAGTATTCAATTTAAAGAATCACAACTCCTAGAAACCTTCATCTCTATCGCCAAGCGGCACAATATTGAGCCATCAGAGATAGAAATAGAGATCACTGAACGCTTTTTAATGGAACACACCATTGCCAACATCAACATGCTGCAAAATTTTAGAAATTACGGCTTTAAAATCTCCATCGATGATTTTGGAACGGGATACTCTTCTATGTCCTATCTCAAGCAGCTGCCGGTCGATACCATAAAAATAGACAAATCCTTTGTCGATGACATCAATGAAGGAAGTTCAGACAATGTCATTATAGAAGCCATCATCGCCCTTTCAAAAACACTTGGCTATCTCATAGTAGCTGAGGGAATTGAGACACCAGAGCAGGAGAGATTTTTAGCGAATGTATCCTGTGACATCGGGCAAGGCTATCTTTTTTGCAAACCTGTTAGCACTGAAGAGATCATAGAGCGATTCTCTTCTCAGGCAACATCTTTATAAAAATAGTATCTGTTCTTCCCTGCTTGTTTTGCAGCATACATCGCAAGATCTGCGCGTTTTTTCAAATCAAACGCCGTAGTAGCATCTTCAGGAAAACGGGATATACCTACACTTCCGGATAAAATTATCTTCCCGTCTTTACAAGGCATGGTGAGATTAAACATTAAATTTTTTGCAATGTTTTGCAGCTCTTTTTCACTTTCAAAATGTTTGATACAGACAAATTCATCACCACCGAGCCTATAAGTATGCTCAATTATATTTTGTAGGCGTTTTGACGCTTCAATAAGCACTCTGTCACCCACATCATGTCCATATTCGTCATTTATCTTTTTAAAGCCGTCTAAATCAATAAAGAAGAGGGCAAAAGTATCTCCTTGCTGCATATATTTTTGTAACTCATCATCAAACAAAAGTCTGTTAGAAACACCGGTTAAGCTGATCGTGCTGTGCTTTGTGTTGCAATGGCCTTTGTATATCGCATACCATAAGCGACACTAAACCATAACAATGCTCCGGCATAGTATGCTGAGAGTGAATCAACCAGGTACATCACATAAACAGTCAAACTGATATCCATTAATACTGAAAGTACTATGCGTTGTTTTTGTAGTGTATAAGGAAAATACTTTGTAACAAAAAGATAAAGAATATTGTATGCAAAGACAATAATCGGTGCAATGGCCAGGTAGCTGAAACTGTATCTTAGGTCCTCTTTATAGAAGTAGATGCTTACCACTGCAACAGCAATAAAAATAAGACGGATGCCTATTTGAATCTTTTCGTTTTTAAGATATTCTTGTGCTAAAAGCTCCTGCGTTGGAGTTTTATTAGAATTTTTTAGGTTCATCAAAATAGTACCCTTGTGAATACTCTATGCCAAGCTCTTCGAGACCGGCCTGCACTTCTGCTGAGTGTACAAGCTCTGCAACACACAAAATGTCGGAGTTCTTCAATCGCAATACAATTAACATTTATAATGTCACCCATTCTGCACCTTTACATTCAAACAACTCACCATTACTTATCTATTATAACGCGCGCTAAGTAAAACAAATATTAACTTGTCCTGATCCCCTCTTCTAGAATCTGCGTCATTGTTTTTTCCTCTACGGCTTCAGAGTAATAAAATCCTTGAATGTTCTCACAACCACTTTGCAGGATAAAGTCTTTTTGCTCTTTTTGCTCGACTCCTTCAGCAATGATGCTTAGCTTCAACGCATTTGCCAATGCGATGACTGCCTCTATTATTGCCCCGTCCTCTTCGTCTGCAGGCAGATTGTGAACAAAAGACTGATCGATCTTGAGTTTGTCAATAGGCAGTTTTTTCAAATAAGAAAGAGAGGAATAACCCGTACCGAAATCGTCAATGGCAATCATTACTCCAAGGTCATGCAGCTGTGTCAGAATAATGATCGCCTCCTGTGTATCTTGCATAATTTCGCTCTCTGTCACTTCAAGTTCTACCCATTCTGCTTTACAGCCCGTCTCTTGCAGAGTTCTTTGCAAAAACTCCAAAAAATCTTTTTGTTTGAACTGTCTAATGGAGAGATTCATAGCCAAAATACCCGGATTTAATCCATCTTCATACCATTTGCTCATCTGCTGCATAGCCGTTTTCATGACGTACCTGTCAAGTTGAATGATAAGCCCTGTAGATTCCGCCAAAGGAATGAACTTCGATGGAAAGACCATACCCATCTCAGGGTGCTTCCATCGCACCAATGCTTCCATACCTACAACTTCATTCCTTTTTGCATTCACCTGCGGTTGATAATAGACCATGAACTCTTTATTTTGAAGTCCTTTTCTCATACTCGCTTCCATTACAATACGTTCAAAAGCAAGTGTCGTCATCTCAGAAGAGTAAAACTGAAAGTTACTTCGTCCTTCCTCTTTTGCTCTGTACATTGCCGCATCTGCATACTTGAGTAAATTTTGTACAGATGTTCCATCGGCTGGATAGAGGCTAATGCCTATACTGCATGAGAGATAGAGCAGATTTTCTTTTTTAATGATTGGTTCCTGCAGTGAACTGAGAAGCTTTTGTGCCAAGATGGAAGCGTCCTGTTCCTCTTTTAGATTTTGCATAATGATTGTAAACTCATCACCACCCAGTCGTGCCAATGTATCCTCTTTACGTATCAGCGACTCAAAGCGTTGTGCTATCTCTTGCAAAACTTCATCACCAACATCATGTCCCAAAGAATCGTTAATCTCTTTGAAATGATCCAGATCAATAAATAACACAGCAAATTTTCTATTGGCACGCTTTGCTTTTTGTATTGTCTGATGCAGTCTGTCATGCAACAGTATTCTGTTTGGCAGTTCGGTTAAGGTATCGTGATGTGCCAAATGCGAAAGGATCTCTTTTTGTTCCTGCAGCATATTTTCAAGAAGTTTTTGTTGTGTTATATCCTGAGCTGTACCTATTGAGACCAGAGCATTGCCTTCTCTGTCAAAAGTCGTCTCACACTTCTCTTTTACATATTTAATACGTTTGTCATCAAAAAGTAGACGGTGCGTTATCTCATATGGCTCACAGTTTTTCAAAGACTCCCTGTATGCAGTATCCACTGCTTCTCTGTCATCAGGATGAACTCGATCCATAAAGAGCTCATAAGAAGCTGGTATGTCACTATCTACTTCAAAGATTCTATATATCTCGGCAGACCACTCCAGCGAATTGCTTGCAAAATCGAGCTTCCAACTGCCAATATGTGCTAACCTCTGTGACTCTTCGAGCAGTCTTTTTTTCTCTATGACATCCGCTTCAGCACGCTTTCTTTTTGTGATATCGGTATGTGTACCTATAATTCTGTAGGGGTGCTCATTATTGTCATACAAAAGCAGTGCCCGTCCAAATACCCAAATATATGAGCCATCCTTACACCTAAGCCTATGTGTACTCTCAAAAATCACACTTTTTTTTCTAAAATGCTCACGCAGTGATATAAAAAGTGCTTTTTTATCATCCGGATGCAGTTGCTCTCTCCAAACATTTACCTTGTTTGGCAGTTCTTCACTGCTGTATCCAAGCAGTTCTTTCCAACTTTCTGAAATAAATAGTTCATTGGTCTTCATGTTCCAATCCAAAATGGCCGTACTGCTACCATCGAGTGCAAGTTCCATTCTCTCATTAAGTAGATTTGCACGACTCTCTTCTGTAAAACTTTTCATGTAATTCATTGAAAAACGCCGCGCTGAGATAAAGAGATAGATAATCATGACCAAAAAGGGAACAACCATAATCATAAAAATATTGTCGTCATACAGATGTATCAACATCCATGCCATAACAAGTGTCATCATAGGTATCATAAAAGAGAGATAGACAGCAAATATCGCCCCAAGTGTTGCCATGCCAATAGCGGCAAGTCCAACAATCATCATCAATATCAAAAGATTGTAGCTAAGCGGAACATTATCGAAAAAGAAGAGCAGACTTCCCCATGCCAAACCGGCAAGAATAGGCCCTGTTTTAAAAATGTAAACCCAGTACTCCAGTGTTCTTTTGTCACTAATAGATTCTCTGACTTTTTTATATTCTCTGAGATAGTAAGCTCGGTAAAGAAAAACAGCCGTATGCATAAAAAAGATGATATAGAAATTTTGAAGAGGAATATATTCACGTACTATAAAAAGAGCAAAAAGGGCCATAGCATACATCGCTA
>VCAX01000094.1 GCA_013607665.1 Campylobacterota bacterium
CACTGTGCAAGATAAGCTCCAGCATCTGTGCAATATTTTCATCTATTTGCGGCACAAGTTTTCTAATATCTTCAAGTTTTTCACGTTTTATTGCATTACTAAAACGCTCATAAGCACTGTATGGCTCTTGTTTTGTAAGTTGGTAGTAGAGTCTTCTTCCAAGTTCAAAGACCTCGAACTCTTCATTTTTTCCTGTCAATACTTTTGTCTCAAACCCAAAGTCAACTTCTATATTCTTTGCACGTAAGTATGCTAGCAACATCATCATAAAACCGATTTTTGCATTGGTAAAACTACGCAGTACTCTATCCGTAAAAGCTTCAAAGCTCTCACTCTCAAGTCGAAGTCTCTTATACTCTTTTACTAAAGACTCTACATAGTATTTTGCATACTCAAGTGGTGCACCTTTTAAAACAGTGTGCCCCTCTACTGCTGTAGTACCGGCAATTTTCCCACCAAGGTAGATATTAACCCCGCTGCCATTGACACCGTTTACTTTGGCTTTACACCCCTCAAAACCGATATCCCCAAGTCCATGAATACCGCACCCTTTAACACAGGCAGACCAGTACATTCGAATGCGCCCTGCCTCAAGCGGCACTTTCTTATCTAAATATGCAGCCAGATCAATAGCATCATTTTTATTCTCAATGACACCAAACGGACAATGCTCTGTTCCTGCACAGGCTATCAAATGATTGAAGTATGGAGAGTGCAGACTTTTATACTGCTCAAAATAGGGCTCACGCAGCAGAGCATCAGTATCTTTGACACCCATAATGTAAAAACTCTGCTCCATATCCAAGCGAAGTTCTCCGTCTCCACAGTGCTCTGCGAGTCTTGCAGCCTCTTGCATGGACGAGCCTTTAAAAATGCCTGAAGGAACGACAACATGTACGCCATAACTACCCTCACGCAACTGCACACGCCCCTGATCCGGTTCAAAATAGTCCATTTGCGTCATCGTAATGCCCGCTCTTGCAAAATCGATGCCTGCATTTTCACGAATTGCTGCTGCAATTTCCTGTATGCCGACAGCTTCGATGAGAAAATGGAGTCTGTTTTTATTTCTGTTATCACGAAACCCGAAGCGTTTAAAGATATCAATGATAGAACTTAATGCCGCTAAAACCTCTTCTTCGTTCTTTAAAAAGATATCCGCCGCTTTGCCTACAACACCGACCTTCCCGCCAAGGTACATATTGTATCCGTACACACCATCTTTTTGTGCCAACACAAAAGAAGCATCGTGACAAAAAACATTACATCTGTTTGCAATATTTCCAGTAATTGCCGTGTTGAATTTTCGAGGCAATGCAGATATCCACTCATAATTATTTAAAAAGATATCCTGCATCTTTAAAAGAATATGATGTGAAGGTAGCACATTGTCAAATGCCCGATCGTCAAAGGGATCCGCCATAATACCACGAATATTATCCACACCCGTCTGATAGGCATTGATGCCGACTGCTTCGAGTCTTTTTATGATTGTCGGTAGATCTTCAATGCGTAGATATCGCAGTTCACACTGTGCGCGTGTTGTCAGGTCAATATAGTCCTGCCCAAACTCTTTGGCACATGCACCTATAACCTCTGCCTGTTGTGCATTCATGTATCCACCGGGAATACGCAGCTTCAACATAAAACGCTCAGGAGTAGCCGGTCTGTCGTAAATGCCAAAGCATTTTAAAAAATAGGACTTGTCCTCTGGGGGAATAGATGCATACCCATTTTGTGCATACTCTTCAAGCTTCTCTATAGCCTCTTTTGGTGATTTCAGCTCTTTTAGTTTTTCTATTTTGTTTAATTTCTTTGCTCTTGCTTCATATGCTTTTTGTAAGGCTTCCATTCTTTATACATTCCATTAACGTTTTATTATTTTGAATTATACTACTTTTTAAGCACTTTTGTGTTTTTTATTGATTATATTTTAGTCAATTTTCTAGACTTCTTCTTTTCGCACTGCTTTTTCTTTATGGGCAACACCCTCAAAAATAACTTTATGATGTGCGATAGCACCACTTACTTCTTGCTCTTCTAAACGCAGTCCTTGCGGCACTGCTTGTGAATGCAATTGAATTGCCGTCTGTTTAAAATTTGGCTCACCAGATTTTGGACAAAAGCTCTCTTGCGTGAGCGTGTTTACCAGCTGTTCATTAAAATGAAACGGCACAAAAACAGTCCCCGGCCGCACACTTCCCGTCACTCTGACAACAACATCATCCACACGCCCGCGAGGTGATGAGAGGCTCATTCTGTCGCCTGATTTTACCTGCAGTTTTTTTGCATCATTAGGACTGATATCGACCCAAGCCTCAGGAGCGAGGTTGTCAAGGATCTCGATACTGCGTGTTTTGGTACGTGTATGCCACTGCTCTACAGTACGCCCTGTATTTAAAATGACCGGAAACTCGGGGCTTACAGGCTCTGCCATCGGATGCCACTCTAAAGGCAGTAGTCTTGCCTTTTGATCTGGAGTTCTAAAAGGGATATCTTCGCTGTAGAGACGTTTTGTACCAAGTGGGAACTGCTCATTACACGGCCACTGAATACCGCCATGCTCTTCTAAAAGTTCATAGCTAATCCCACTATAATCACACAACTGTCCCTTGCTCACTTTTCGCCACTCTTCAAAGGCATCACGCGGCTCACTCCAGTTAGGAAAAAGCATCTCACTCACACCCTCGAAATATTTTGAAAACTCCAAAATTATGTCAAAATCACTCTTACTCTTTCCATACGGCTCTACTGCTTTGTTTGCTTTGTTACAACGGCGTTCTGAGTTTGTATAAACACCCTCTTTTTCACCCCATGTAGCTGCTGCGAAAATAACATCTGCAATCTGCGCTGTATCTCCTAAAAAAGCATCCTGAACGACAAGTAGATCGAGTTTAGCCAGTGTTGCACGCAGTTTTTCTTGATTGACAAAGCTCACAAGTGGATTTGTCGCCGTTATCCAGAGCGCTTTTATCTCACCTTTGTCTATGGCATCAATTATCTCGGCATACTTATAGCCACGCTCACGCGGAATAATCTCCTCAGGTACATTGACAATACTCGCATACTCTTTAAGTGCCTTTTCATCACCATAATTTCTATATCCCGGCAGACTTGACGTAAAACCTGTCTCGCGTGTTCCCATAGCATTACACTGTCCTGTAATGGAGAAAGGTCCTGTACCTTCACGACCGATATGCCCTGTTAAAAGGTGCAGATTAATAATGGCACTGACCGTATCTGTTCCCATAAAAGATTGATTGACACCCATAGTCCACGCAGACAAAACACGCTCCTGTGAGACAAACTCACGTGCAAGTTCATAGAGGGTTTTGACATCTATGCCTGTAATATTTGCCACTTCCTGTGGTGGATAGTCTTGCAGATGTTTTCGTAACTCTTTAATACCTGTTGTATTGGCCTGAATGTAGCCCTCATTCTCCCAGCCCTGTTCTAAAATGATATATGCCAAACCATTGTAAAGCGCTAAATCGGTTCTTGATTTGATAGGCACATACTGATCTGCCATTTGTGAAGTTTTACTCGCACGCGGATCGATAACGATCACTTTTTTCTTTTCCCGTTTGTTTTTATTGATATGCAGTGTTAAAATTGGATGATTATCTGCGATATTCGCACCAATTAAAAAGATCGTATCGGCTTTTTCGAAATCCTCATAACTGCCTACAGGACCATCACTTCCAAGTGATTGCTTGTATCCCATAACAGCTGATGCCATACAGAGTGTTGTGTTACCGTCATAATTATTTGTATGAAGACCTAGTTGCACGAACTTGCCAAGTGTGTAGAACTCTTCTGTCAAAAACTGTCCGGTTCCAATAACCGCTACAGCCTTGTTTCCATGCTCTTTTTGAATTCTTTTGAACTCGGAACTTACCTTTGTAAAAGCCTCATCCCAAGAAGCACTCTCAAGCACACCGTTTTTTCGGATCATCGGTGTTGCAATTCTATGCGGTGAGTTAATCATCTGATGCTCTGAGAGTCCTTTTGGGCAGAGTGTTCCCTGATTTACAAAATGTTTTGGATTTCCTTTTGTATAAACTGCTTTACCGTCTTTAACGCCAATGTAAAGACCACAGCCGACACCACAGTATCCACACGTGGAAAACACCCATTTATCGGATTTTTTCTCATCGCTAATCATCCCAAAAATTGCATCAGAAGAGAGCTTGAACTTCTCCTCTTTTATATCAAAGCC
>VCAX01000095.1 GCA_013607665.1 Campylobacterota bacterium
GTATGCACAAGGCAGAAGCTATAGCTTATGCTTCTGCGACACGTGCAAAACCAATTTTCTTAACTGCTGTAGCCATTATCTTGGCTTCTACACTTCTCGCAGCCGATCCGGTCTTTGGTGGTCTTGGTGTCGCACTTATCTTTGGTACGGTAGCGGCAGTTATAGCATCACTCATAGTAGTCCCGGTACTGCTTTATATGTCAAAACTAGAACAACACTTCCACTTCCATGAGAAAAAAGCCGTTTCTGTAGAAGATCCGGTATAGCATAATAACTTCTCAAATTAGTTTGAGAAGTTTATGTTGAAAAATACGCAAAGAGAAAGAAAGACTCTACAAAGAGAGCCTTCATAAAGAGAGGTTTAGAGAGTTTTTATAATCGTGCGTAACTTACACTAAGACATGCATCAAGTGCTGCTAGTTCTTCGAGTGTTTTATCACTGACTGCATTATCTACAAGAATAACAGCAAGTGCTTCTTTATTCTCATTACGTGCTAATGAGAAGTCTGAGATATTCACATTGTTATTTGCGAGAATCGTTCCAACACTTCCAATAACACCTGGAACGTCAGAGTTTTTAAAGAGTATCATATCCCCTTTTATCGCCACTTCATTGTCAAAACCATCTATAGAGACGATACGCTCAACACCATCATCAAAGATAGTAGCCGAGATAGTCGTAGTACCTTCATTCGTAGTCAGTTTAATTGTGATAAGGTTTTTATAAACACTAGAATCACCAAGATTTACAGGTTCAACTTCTATGCCTTTCTCTTTTGCAACAAAATCAGCATTAACATAATTGATAGTCTCAGAGGAGTGACTCATTGCACCCACTGTCACAAAAGTTGCAAGAGAGTCAACATAGTTACCAATTTCACCCTGTCCTTTGACTCTGATAGAGACAATTTTTGATTTGTTAATCTGAGAAGCCATGAAACCAATTTTTTGTCCCATTTCCAAAAATGGTTTTACAAACTCTGGAATTTTACTCTCATCTATTGGAAGATTTAACGCATTAGGATAAGAGATGCCTTTTGCAGCTGCAATGGCATTACCTGCTGCCTGTGTACCGATGTTATACTGTGATTCGTATGTATTTGCTCCTAAGTGAGGAGAGACAACGATATTGTCAAGATCGAGCAGTTTGTTGTCAATTGCCGGCTCTTTTCCAAATACATCAATACCTGCAAAACGGATCTTTCCACTTTTAAGGCCGTCATAGAGAGCATCTTCATTATAAAGATCTCCACGAGCACAGTTAATAAGGACCACACCATCTTTCATCTTAGCGATCTCTTCAGATCCTATAATGCCTATTGTCTCCTTATTCTTTGGTGTATGAATTGTAATGACATCACAAGCCAAGATATCATCAAAGTTCTTCGTGTATGTCATATCCAAATCAGTCACTTTTGATGGATTGATGTATGGGTCATACGCAACAATATCCATCTCAAAAGCTTTTGCACGTTTTGCAACACGGCTACCGATGTTACCAAATCCGATAACACCAAGTTTTTTACCTTTGAGTTCGTACCCATACCATTTCTCACGCTTCCAGATTCTTTGATTTTTTAAATGGTCATGAGAGTATGGAAACATTCTCATACAAGAGAGCATATGTGTCATTGTTAACTCAACCGCTGCTATTGTATTTGCAGTCGGTACATTCATAACGATAATACCTTTCTTTGAACATCCAGGAATGTCAACATTATCCACACCAACACCTGCACGAACGATCGCTTTCATATTATCAGCATGCTCTAAAAAGAAATCATCCACATCTGTAGAACTTCTTGTGATTGCAACATCTGCAGTCGGAATGATTTTTTCAACCAACTCTTTTTTATCGACATCTGCTGCCATTACAAAATTAATTGCTTCATCGTCTTGAAGCATTTTTAGACCCGCTTCATGAATATGGTCACATACTACTACTGTATATTTTTGCATTTTAATATTCCTCTTTATATGGCTTGATTTGAGCCAAGATTTTATAATTCTTCAGTACATTTACTAAGGAGTGTAATTTATCAACATTTTGTGAATAAATAAGTAACTCTACACCCTGCTTGTCTTTTTTTAAAAAATATTTAAGCCCATGTCTTTTCAACTCCTCTTTGAGACAAAAAAGTTGATAGGGGTCTTTCAATACTGCAGAGAGCTTATAGGTTATAGTTTTAGTTATTTTTTCATCTAAATTCACTTCGACGTAGACTTCATTGACAGGATAAAAATACCCTTTTTTTTGCGTCTGAGACAAGTGATTCAACCAAATCTTCTCTTTTTGTTTTGGTGCGATATTTTCGCTTTTTAATTTGAGTGGTTCACTTTCAACAACTGCTTCGCTAGCGTTGATTGATATGAGAAAAAAAGTTATGAAAACAGCCACTCCTATCGCTAAGAGAGGAGCGAACCATTTCATAATCTTTTGCATGTAAAGATCTTACTTCTTGATTTTGTCTTTGATCAAGTCACCTAAAGAGTGTGACTCGTTATCATTAATCTCTTCAAGCATCGCTTGATTTTTAATGTAATCTAATTTTTTAACAGAAAGACGGATACGGTCACGACGAGTATCGATGTTTGCTACTGCTGCTTCAATCTCTTGTCCTTGTTCTAACTCTTCTTTATTAAGCGGTGCTAAGTCTTCATCACGAATAAGTGCATCAACACCATCTTCAAGAGATACGAACACACCAAAATCTTTAATATCACGGATAGTACCCGTAACAATAGAGTTCACTTTGTGTGTTTTAGCAAATTGATCAACAGGAGACTCTAAAAGAGTTTTTCTGTTTAAAGAGATCTTTTGATCTTCTTCATTGATCTTAGCGATTTTCACTTCTACTTCATCACCAGATTTTAAAACATCTCTTGCTTTTGTGTTTTTGTCCCATGAGATGTCTTGGTTATGTAAAAGACCTTCAACACCATCAATGCGAACGAATGCACCAAAGTCAGTAAGTGAAGTAACAGTCCCAGTTACAATGTCACCTTCATTGTATTTTTTCAAGAACTCATCAAATGGTTTTGGAAGCAATCTTTTAAGTGAAACACGAAGTTTGTGTGTCTTAGGATTGATCTCGATAACTTCAACATCGATCTCTTGACCTACTTCAAGATAATCTCCCGGATTTTTGACATTTTTATTCCAAGTGATTTCAGAAATATGTAAGAAACCTTCGATGTCATTTCCAAGATCAACGAAAACACCATAGTTCTCGATGTTTGAAACAGTTACAGTGATTGTATCACCTTCATCAAGCTCAGACTCTACTTCTGCCCAAGGGTCTGGTTGTACCGCTTTGATAGAAAGAGAAAGATGTCTCTTGTCTTTGTCATAAGAGATAGCTTTAACAGTTACTGTCTCACCCTCTTTGTAAAGTTTTGACGGATTAACCGGCCCTTTGTAAGAGATCTCATTGTAGTGAACCAAACCATCAACACCACCAACATCTACGAACATTCCATAGCTAGTGATCTTCTTGATAACACCTTCAACAACAACATCTTCTGCCATAAGTTGATCGATGATCTCTTTTTTCTTTTTGCGCTCTTCATTGAAAAGTTTACGACGAGAAACGATGATAGAGTTTTCAGCCGGATCGATTTTAACAACCTGTGCTTTGATCTTACGACCAACTACATCATCAGTGTCTTTAAAAGCAGCTAATGAACGTGGCATAAAGAAAGAGACTGCATCTGCTTCTACAACATATCCACCACGGTTTTTCTTCGTGATGACACCTTCAATTACTAGATCTTCAAAGTCATCTTTGTGTGCATCGATGAACTCAATAGTTTTTTCCTGCTCTAAAACCTTCTTGTAAGAGATCTTAGGGCGCTCATTGTAGTATCCCATGATCATTACTTTGATCTTATCACCTGTACCGAACTTCAGTTCACCATTTTCATCACGGATCTCATCTAAATTGATAATACCCTCTAACTTATCACCTACACCAACCAATGCTCTGTTGTCATCAGCTTGTATCTCTACTATCTCACCTTCTACGATGCGACTTGTTTCTTGTTGTTTTTCGCTTGCAGCAAACATCTCTGCAAAATTTTCTTCTTCTTCGAATGATTCGTTATCGAACGCCATTACCTATCCTCTGTTACATAAAAATT
>VCAX01000096.1 GCA_013607665.1 Campylobacterota bacterium
TAATATAATTTCAAAATTAAATTTTTTAGGAACGTATTATGAGCAAAGGTGTTTTAGATATTGTCAAACCGGGTGTTCTTTTTGGTGATGATGTTCAAAAAGTGTATAACCATGCAAAAAAAGAGGGTTTTGCCATCCCTGCAGTCAATGTTGTCAACAGTGACTCTCTAAGCGGTGTACTGGAGGCTGCTGCAAAAGCGAACTCTCCGGTGATTATTCAGTTTAGTAACGGCGGCGCTTCTTTTTATGCAGGAAAAGGTCTTAGTAATGAGAATAAAAGAGCTGCCATTACTGGTGCGGTTGCAGGTGCAATTCATACGCATATGATGGCAGAAGCGTATGGTGTTGCGGTTATTTTACATACCGACCATGCTTCCAAAAAGCTTTTACCGTGGATCAATGCACTGCTTGAAGCAGGTGAGTCTTACTATAAAACACAGGGAAAACCACTCTTCTCTTCTCATATGTTAGATCTCTCAGAAGAGCCACTTGAAGAGAACATTGGTGTCTCTAAAGCCTATCTTGAGCGTATGAGCAAGATTGGAATGAGCATTGAGATAGAACTTGGTTGTACTGGCGGCGAAGAAGATGGTGTGGATAATACGAACATTGACAATGCACTTCTTTACACGCAGCCGGAGGAAGTTGCACTTGCCTATAAAGAGCTAAGTGAGATCTCTCCAAACTTTACAATCGCGGCATCTTTTGGAAATGTGCATGGTGTCTATAAGCCGGGTAATGTAAAGCTTACGCCAAAAATCCTTGATAACTCTCAAAAGTACATTGCTGAGAAATTCGGCACGGATGAAAAACCTGTGAACTTTGTTTTTCATGGTGGTTCTGGCTCTTTAGCTTCAGAGATTGAAGAGGCGATCAGCTATGGTGTTATTAAGATGAATATCGATACCGATACACAGTGGGCGACATGGTCAGGTGTAAAAGGGTATGTTGAGAAGTATCATGACTACCTGCAAAGTCAAATTGGCAATCCAGAGGGTGAAGATAAGCCAAATAAAAAATATTATGACCCTAGAAAATGGTTGCGTGCAGGGCAGGAGTCTTTAGTAGAGCGTGTTCTTCAAGCCTATAAAGATTTAAATGCACTCAACAGAAACTAAGCTCAGAGCTTAGTTCTTTTTTAGCTCTTTATGAATATCTTCAATTGACTCAAGATGTGGATGCTCGACGAAGTGTCTATAGAGGAGTTGATTGAGTTTGTTGAGGTTAAATCTCCAAAACCGCTCTTTATCAAATGCTTCATGTGCTAACATTTTTTCGTGTAACTCTTTTGCAGTAGGAGTCTGCTCTTCATTTTGCAGTACTTTGTGCATTATGTCAAGAAGATAGGTATGTGCATCTTCTCCAGTGTCGTCATCCTCAAGTATACGGTTGACTAAAAAAGGGTACATTTTCCAAATACTTAAAATCATCGCTGCAACAAAAGCTATCATCATCCATGTTGACGTGCTTATTTCCATAAAAAAACCTTTTTCTTGAATTATAGACAATTTTCGATAAAATAACGCACTATGAATAAAAATGATGATAAAGTATTTACCAAATCGATAAAAAAACAGTTTGAGTTCGATGAAGAGGTTGCAGCCGTCTTTGATGATATGCTCGAGCGTAGTGTCCCTTTTTATAAAGAGAGTCAAAAGATTACAAAGTTCTTTGCTCTTAAAGCTTTGCGTGAGAAGGGTGTTTTGTATGATCTAGGATGTTCAACGGCTTCTTTGCTTATAGAGATACAAAGGGAGATGGAGGTTGATGCCAAGCTTGTAGGTTTAGATAACTCTACAGCTATGCTCGCGCGTGCACAACGTAAAATAGAGGCATTTGGTGCAAAGGTGGATGTCAAAGAAGCAGATATTTTGGAATATGCGTACAGAGAAGCCGATGTGTTTATCTCCAACTATACACTACAGTTTATACGGCCGCTTGTGCGTGAAGAGCTAGTAAAAAAGATTGTCGTATCGTTGCGTGAGGAGGGTGTTTTTATTTTTAGTGAAAAAGTGATTTCACATCATTCTAAATTAAATAAAGATTTGATAGAGTGTTATTATGCCTTTAAAAAAGAGCAGGGGTATTCTGAATATGAGATCATGCAAAAGCGTGAAGCCTTAGAGAATGTTCTTGTTCCTTACAGTGAAGAAGAAAATATAAAAATGGCGAAAAATGCCGGTTTTTCACACTGTGAAATTGTTTTTCGTTGGGCAAATTTCGCTACATTTATAGCCATAAAGTAGAGCAGATGAGATTTTTTGTAGAACTATTTTTACTGTTGGGCCTTTTTTTATTGCAAGGGTGTATGCAAGAAAAACCAGTGCCGAGCGTGCAGAGTGATACAAAAGTGCAAGAGATAAAACAGGTGCAAAAAGCACCGACAAAAGAAGAGAACACGCCTCTTATGAAACAGTATACTCTGCGAGTAGAAGCACCTGCTCATGCTCGTGTGAGAATTCTTAATATAAAACCGAAATATCATGACAATATAAAACTTGACGCAGGAAAATATCTCATAGAAGTCACTAAGAAAGGATATCAAAAGTATAAAAATGGATACTCCTTGATCAAAACCTTACGCTGAAGGTTGCACTCAAGGCAAACAAAAATCCCTATGATACAAAATATTTCAAATATGTTACTCTAACTGCAGTGTCGCTTACGCTTATAATAAAAGAACAGGGCTTTATGACGGAGCGAGAATAAGACAGCAAAGACATCAAGCGGCAAAAGAAGGGCTCTACTTCGCTTTGAATCATGCAAAAAACTTTGCGTTGGTGACACCTGTACGCGGTGTGGAGACAGAGTATGACAAGATAATCTTTCATACAAACATTACAGCCCAACAAAAACTGGTGGCTTTGACAACACTGCTTATTCAAGAATCTTTAGAGAAGAAAAAAGAGCCTGTTACAAAGATAGCCAATGCAATGGCCTCAAAGGCAATGCATATGCTTTTTGGTGATCCTAAAGTCTCTAGAGGAAGACTTTATGCTGTTACAAACGAATTTAGCCGCACTATCCGATCGAAAAAGAGAACAAAGGTCTCTGTTGCAACTTTTCGCGTGCGTAATGAAAAGCTGCACTTAGTGTCGTTACAATAGCCTACCAGACATTGGATGTCGGTTCAGGTTTTTTCTTTTTGATGGCTTCTTTCATCGTTTTATAGGTAATGATGTCATCTTCCCCACACTCTTTGTGATAATATCCCTGCAGATCATAGTACTCTTTACAATCACTGTAGTACTTTGCAGAGATACCGTGTTTGTTTACACAGCCGGAGAGGAAGAGTGTCGCTAAAAAAAGTGTTGCTGCAAATAGAGTTGTTTTCATGTTCTTAGATGAGCAATTTTTATACCTAAACTTTAAAGCTCTCTTTTGTTTTACACAGATCTGTTAAAAAACACTCATCACATTTTGGATTTTTCGCTTTGCAGATATAGCGTCCAAAAAGTACCATACCTTGATGCAGGGCATGCAGATCATTTTTAAATTTTTTTACAAGTGTCGCTTCTGTTGCCTTTGCTGTTTTGTCATCACTCAGACCCAATCGATGTGAAACCCGAAAAACATGGGTATCGACTGCCATAAGGTTAGCCCCTGTATATTCTATCATCACTACATTTGCAGTTTTTTGTCCTACACCGGCGAGTGTTTGGAGGTCTTTTTCATTCATGGGAATTTCACCCCCATAGACATCGACAACACGTTTTGCCATTGCAATAATGTTTTTTGCTTTATTATTAAAGAATGAACAACTGTTAATGAGTGCTTTTACATCTTCAATATCTGCCTCAGCCAACTCTTTTGGGGAAGGGTACTTCTCAAAGAGTGCAGGAGTGATAAGGTTGACCCGCTTGTCCGTACACTGTGCAGAGAGGGCAACAGCTACGACTAGCTCATAGGCATTTTTGTACTCAAGTTCTGTAACGGCATCACTATACCGCTCGACAAATCTTCTGTGGATCTCTTGAATCTCTTTTTTGGTTGCTTTTTTCATAACAGCAATTTTATCCTTTTTTTGTGATATAATCAAAGTTACGACATTTT
>VCAX01000097.1 GCA_013607665.1 Campylobacterota bacterium
TCTTTAAGACCTTTACCAGCTTTGAATTTAGGAACCATTTTATCTTGAGTAGTATATGTTTTGTTAGTACCAGGAACTTTTCCGCTTTTACCTTTTTGTAATGCAGCTGCGAAGCTACCGAAACCAACTAAAGAAACATCTTCACCTTTGACAAGTGCTTCAACTACAGCTTCAGTGAATGCTTTGATAGCAGTTTCAGCTTCAACTTTAGTTTTGTAACCACCTTTGTCTTGTACTAACTCAACGAATTGCGCTTTATTCATAAATTTACCCTTGGATTAAAATTTTCCGAATTAAATAATTCAGCTAGAGATACTTTATAGTTTATTTGCTTAAATTTTTCTTCTTTTTGGTAATTTTGAGTAAAAAATGTGATATTTTTGTTTCTTTTAGTCCGATTTTAGCCTGTTTGACGAGTTGTTTGAAGTTGAGCGTTGCAGGCTTAGAGATAATTAAAGTTGATAAATCTTTGAGTTTTTCATATTTACTGACACTGTGGATCGATAAAAATACATCCTCTAAACCATCTCTCTCTTTTTTTGTAAGCGCACCCATTTCTACTCCTCTAGCTTATTTATTTTTCTTACAGCGCGGATGATCTCATCGTCATCTAATTTCCCTAACATTTTCATAACCACAGCAGCAGCCTGAGGCTTTGCTCGACCGAGTTTCCAGTCTTGGTATGTACGCATAGATATCCCCAACTCTTTGGCCATATCTTTGAGTGATATTTTCTTGCCATTGTTTTGAGACTCTATCGAGTTATGAAGGATATTAAACAGATCATCAATTTGCATAAAAAAGATTATATGGGTTTTATACTTAAATATACATTTTATTTAAGATAAAATACTTATATTTGTATATTATGATGTATATATGGAATTAAATATAAAATATAATTCATAAAATATGAATATAAACATATTAAATATACGGAAAACCGTATTATGTTAAGAAAAAAAATTATTCTATAATAATGGAGATTGCAGGTGGAAGCAGTGTGATTTTTTCATCTTCTACTTTAAGATGAAAAGGAAGATAAGCTTTTGCATCTGTTTTGTAGTGTAGCTCATTGTTTTCATCGATACTGAAAATTATATGATTAAGCCCTCTAAAAGGCTGTTCAACAGAGATAGTAGCTGTTTTATAGGACTCTGTTATCTTCTTTTCTTCGATTTTAAGTGAGGCTATTTCATCTTCAAGTAACTTGATATCATCTTTGTTGAAGCGTTTGGCCTGATCGAGTCGATATTTAAGATCCTCTAGCTCCTCTTGGATAAATGCTCTCTTTGCTTTGAGTATAGGAATATCCCTGTAGCTGATTTTAAAAACATTATCTTCACCACTGACAAGACGGATAGTAATAGAGTTAGAAGCATAAACTTTAAGGTTGTTTTTGACATGGCCTATCGTGACATCTTGTGCATAGATTTGCCCGCCAAGAGAAGATTCGATAGCAACTTTTGTTGCGTGTACGGTACCACCTTCTAAAAGGCCGATTTTTGCTTCGTGGCATCTGAGTGTGCCTTTATGGCGATTTATCTTTGCAAACTTTGCGTACTGTTGTGAATCTTGATGCGTGGCCCCTTTGATGTCCAGGTCAAGGGCTTCAAGTCTTGAGTATGCGCCTACAAAGCCTTCAACATGGATGCACTCTGTAACGAGTTCTACACCTTCTCCTATGGAGTCTTTTGTAACATCGCGCTGTGCAACGATGACATCAATGTTGTTTTTTTCATCATCGGATTCTATGATTTGTTTGTTGCGTGAGATCTCATGAAGTCGTAATCTGTTGTCAACAGAGAGTTTTACTCCGTCATAATGTACATAACCACGATTTTTACTAATGTATCGTTTTGAATTTTTATCTTCTTCGATACGAACGGACTTTGGATCGATCTCTACATGCACATCATCATTGTTCTGTGCATACAAGGAGTCGATATTCTCTCCGTGCGCATTGAGCCCATTTCTTCCATAGAGTGGTTTTTTGTATTCAATAAGGATCTCATCTTTGTCCACTTCAATGATCATGCCCTCGTGCTCTTTTTCTTTAAACCAAAATATCACGCGGCTCTCTCGTGAAATGATCGGCTCAATGCCTGCAAAAAGAGGAATCTTTACTCTTTTAGTGAATTTTCCTGCATAAAGGTACTTTACAAATTTTTTGAGTGTTGTTTTCATCTCTTCATCAAAAATCTGTATCAAGATATCATGCATGACTTTTATTTTATTGAGTTCTCTATAGAGTAATTTTAACATTTCAACAGGTTTGTAGAGTTTGTAAGGTATTTTTGAATCCGGCGAGAGAATGAGCTTTGGATGCGTGGCATATTTGCCATAATCAATAGAATAAAGAAGATCGACCTCTTGCATCTCTCTATGCATCGCTGTAATGGTATAGATTTGAGAAAACTCGATATGTTCATTGATGATTCTGTCTCTCTCAAGATACTCTTGCAACCGATCTTTTGTGTAGTGTTCGAACTCAGGGCTGTGCGTGCTTCTTAGCAGTGTTTCGACTTTGTTGATTATGAAATCACACTCTGAGAGTGGTATGAGATTGTCACTGGCATATTTTTCAAGAGCCTTCTTGATATGCTTTGTTTTGATCAGCTCTTTTTTTGGCATTACTTAATACTCTAAAAGATCACTATAGTCATATTTTGAAAAGTTCAAATAGAGTTTGCCGTTTTGCTTGATAATGCGGATATCTTTGTCATAGACCGCTAAAAATCTTTTTTTGATGATCTTTCTTTGGTAGGATTCCAAGTCAAGAGATTTCAGGTACTCTTTGAGTTCGACTATCTCATCTTCTTTTTTACTTTTTTCCTCTTTTGTATTGGGTGTATCTTCTGTTGTGACTGTTTCAACATCATGAATGGTTTGGGATCTTTGCGTGAGCATTTGCGTGTTCATCAGTTCTAAGATATTTTTGAGCTGCTCATCTTTTTGTGAGTAGACCTGTTCTATCTTATTCATCTCCTCACGCAGCATCTGCTCTTTGTCATCGATGAGCTTGTCTATCTTGGCTTCTAGCTGTGCAATCTTTTCTTTGAGGTGTTGGTTCTCTTTTTGGTAGAGTGAGAGTACCATTGCAACGGTTGTTTTTGGCTTTTGCGGCATCTGTTTTTCCTCTCTTTTTTCTTTTTTCTCTCTGTGGATCTCTTCTCGTTTCTCTGCTTCAAGAGAGCTGCGTGTAACAATGATGTAGGTTACTCCGTCTTCTATAATATAATTGAGCTTTTTGGCACGAAGTTTTGAGTTGATCATCTCTTTGGACATTTTAAAATGCTTACAATACTCATCTACAGTCAATCTCATATGTGCTCCTTCGTGCTTGCTTCTTTAAAATTTGTATTTTGGAGGGGTAATTATACCTGATTTTCGCATCCATACTAAATAGCCCCGTTTTGTCATGCCATGTTTATCTTTAAAGATATAGGCATCGGAGTGTTTGAACTCTCTTCTGTGCAGCAGTTCTTCATAATCTTTTCTTTTTGCAAGAAAGCTTTTGAGATTGCTGTAAGCTGCATCGGAGACCATAACCGTTGAAATGGTAAAGTCTTTGAGCTCTAAATAGCGTGCACAATCGTTAAGACCGTCTCCTATGAAATTCTTATGTCCTAAAATATCACGAAACTGATTGACCCCGCCTGTATGTACCGCAATACGGATACCGTGAAAGTAAGGAAACATCTTGGCGATCTGATCAGAAAAATGGTTAAAGCTCAGGCCTAAAATTACGCCGTAATCTTTATACTTGGGACTTAATATGCAGTAAAAACCATCACCTGTAGGAATAAAGCCCATTGTAAAGGTCTCAAGAACGATCTCAGAGTGTGAGAGCATTTTTTCAATGACCTTTCGGTAGCTGCGTGTCAAAAAAGAGATAATCTCAAGCTGCTGTCTTGAATCGAGTTTGGAAAAATTTATGATATCAATGAGGACAATATCTGCTGTTATCTCTCTATTTTGTGCCATTTAAAATTCTTTGTTTTTAAGGATTTTAAC
>VCAX01000098.1 GCA_013607665.1 Campylobacterota bacterium
ATTCCTCACGACAGTCGCTATACACCCATAAAAACTTTTCTGTAAATTTACTATTTCATATAATTATGATATACTTATTGTATGAAATATGAATATGACAGCAACAAAAGTTTATCAAATAAGCAAAAACATGGTATTGATTTTGAAGAAGCAAAGCTTCTCTGGAATGATGACAGGATGGTTGAAATCTTAACATCTTATGAAGATGAGGAAAGATTTATCAATATTGGCAAAATCAATAGCAAATTTTATACTGTTGTCACAACAATTCGTGAGGTAGAGATAATTAGAATCATCTCTGCACGTAGAGCAAGAAAGAAGGAGATTGAAATCTATGAAAGCTGAAGAATTTGATAAAATATTTGATGATAATGAAGAAGATATAATTGAATATCTTGATTTATCAACAATAAAAAGACCAAACTTAGAACCAAAAAGAATTAATATTGACTTTCCAACTTGGATGGTTAAAAAACTTGATGAAGAAGCACAGCATATTGGAGTAAGTCGTCAAGCTATCATTAAAACTTGGTTAGCTGATAAGCTTATGCAAAACGAGCACCATAAAGCAGCTGTATAACAAAACAGAGTAACCAATAAATGCCCTAGCGGTAATTTATTGGCTATCTTCAGTCGTTATATATAAAAGGAGATTATTATGTATGCTATATTTCTATATGCAATTATCCTAATTGCTTTATTCGTATGGGTATATTTTGATGCAACTTCTAATAAAGAAAATAAAAATTCTAGTGTTGGAATAGATGGTTCAGGTTCCATATCTGACTCAGATAGAGATTATTCATCTGATTTTGACACTTCATTTAGTGGTGATGCAGGTGGAGGAGACTGAGCGATTTACATAGAGTTTGGAACAATGCAATATCCTACTTCATCACAATTTGTAGGAACAGAACAGGTAACTATAGGCTCTGAACTCGATCCAAAGACGCCCTAATTTAGACTTTTGTATGCAGCCACGCTCTTTTAGAGTAGATTCTCCAGTAAATTATTCCTTTTATCAAGGTCTCCAAATTCATAATCGCAAAAATAGCGATAATACCAAAACCCATTTTGTAGGCAATATATGATGGAATAAGCCGAAAGACCCACAGTGAGACAAGATTGATCTTGAGTGTCGTTTTTGTCGCCCCTGCTCCACGTAGAGAAGCAGAGTAAACAAACATAATGGCAAGCGGAATCTGTGCAAGCCCTACCAATATGAGATATTTCGAGGCCACGGCAATTGTGAGGGCATCTTTGGTAAAAAAGTGTACGAGATACTCAGGAAAAAGTATCATAACAAGCCCGACACTTCCCATAAAGACATAGGCTATTCTTCCGCTTATGATGCCCATATTGTACGCTTTATCAAAATCTTTCGCGCCGATGTTTTGTCCAACAAGTGCCATTGCCGCTATGGCAAAACCAAAGCCCGGCATAAACGCAATGCCTTCTACACGCAAGCCGACCTGATACCCCGCAAGTTCTGCCGTGCCATAGGCAGTGATGATAGAGACAAAAAAGAGAAAACTCAAACTTGAGACTCCCCTGTCAATGGCAGCAGCATACCCAACTTTCAACACCCGCTTAATATCTTGAAAACGAATAAGCGGCAGAAAATCAAGCTTGGAGTTTTTTTTCTTTTTAATGAGCAGATAATAGGCTGCATTGTTAAAAGTATAGGCAATGACCGTTGCAATAGCCGCACCCTCAATGCCAAGAGCAGGAAATCCGAAATGCCCAAAGATAAGAACATAATTCATACCTGCATTGAGTCCTGATGAAACAAGCTTGATGTAAAGAGAGCTTTTTGTATCGCCTGCTGCGGAGAGTGCATTATAAAGCAGGGTATCAAGAAAGATCACAACTATTCCCAGAGAAATCACACGAAAATATGTTCCACCTTCCTCTACAACTTCAGGTGTTGCCCCCATCCATGCATAAAAGTGATAGGCTCCGATATATCCGGCGATACTGACCACAACAGCTAAGGCAATAGCAAACAGAACAAGAGAAAAGAGTAAAGCCGAAGCCCTCTTTTTTCGCCCTTGCCCGATAAATCGTGATATAAGTGCATTACCTCCAACAACAAAAAGCGTCATCAGGACATTGACTATCATCACAAACTGCATACTCATACCCACAGCTGCCAAAGCTGCGACACTGACAGTTCCTACCATCAGCATATCGATGAGAACCTGCAGGATATCAACTAGGTGTTTGAGTGCAGCAGGAAAAGCAAGCGAAAGAACTTTTTTCGTATCGCGTGAGATCATTTTTGAAAAAATTGGGCTACCTCTTGCATAACTTGCAGAAGTTCCTCTTTTGTCTTAAACTCCAGAACTGTTTTATCACGCTGATTCTCTCCGGGTGGTGTATAGTCAAATACGAAAGCATAATGTAGCAGTTTTACTTTATCACCATAGAGATCGAACCACTCCAGACTCATCTCTGCAACTTCTCCTTGCATATCTATCACTACCGCTCCATAAAGCCGCGTCAATTTTTCTAAACTTATCTCTTTATCTTCAAATGTATATGTCACTACGCATCATCCTCATTCAAACTTTTATTCATCTCTCCATCTTTCATCTTCAAATATGCCAAAAAACCAAATATAGTACCGACAATGATAAAACCCGCTCCGACAAAATCCTGTTTTTCATACGCCATAATGATCCAACACAGATCCGCAAACATATAGACAATCACTGCCTGATAAATATTGCCCTTATAGGTCAGGTAAGCACCGATATTGAGTAATATGCCACCGAGTATTGCGAAGCTAAACATCAGATCTCTTTTAATTTTTCTTTTTTAAGTACATAATTATAATACACTGCACCTATAATAAAGCCAAGTCCCATCAAAAACGTAATATTTTCTAAAGAGAAATCAACTGTTGCAAGATATCCTATCATGTAGGATGTAAAAGCGGCAGAACTTAAAAAGAGCATATCATTGTAGGCTTACTATACGACCATAGTATTTTTTGTCAATATTCTTTTGTAAAAGTGTATAGGAGTAAGACCAGAGTGTCGTTGTAAAAAAGCCCACGACAACACTTGCTGCAAGGGAGAGATAAAAATTATGCATCCAAAGTGCCCAGAGCCAGATTGCTATGCCTTGGGCTATAAAAATATAAATCAGTCGCTTGTTATTGATCCATTTTCCAAGAATGACAGGTCCGATAACCAAACCGACAGCACGTGCAGAATGCAGCAGTCCAAGTGCCAAAGATGTTGCAATGATGGAAGCATAATATCTATCTACCATTAAAGCGACAAGTGCATCAAAAGCGGTCAATCCGACAAATGAGTGAATCAGCATCAAATGCAACGCTTTTGGATTGGATTTCAGATAAACAAAAGTATCTTTCATCATTTTCAGGATGTTCTCTTCAATCTGCAGCACTTCATCTTTGAAGTTCAAATCATAGAGCAGAAAAAATGCGATGATAAACATGGCCGCATCGAGTAAAAAGGCCGTTTTGACACCAAGCCAATAGACAACGAAGCCGCTTATCGCCATTCCGAGTGTATAGGAGAGTGACCAGATAATAGAATGCAATTCATTGGCTTTTTGCAGTTTGTCTCCATGGAGAATCTTTGGCAGCAGAGACATCTCAGTTGTAAAGTAAAAAGAGGCCGCCGCCATTTTTATAAAAATCAGAAGATACAATAGATGCAGATCATCAAGAGAACTTACAAAAATCAATGCAGCCGTTGAAAACACTTCTACAGCGATCAAAAAGAGCATCAACTCTTTTGCACGAAATCTGTCAATTATAGGCCCAGAAAACGGTGCTTGAATGACACCTGCTAAAAAATTGAGCATCGCAACAAAAGCCACGACAGAAGCAGAAACACCCAAATGAATCAAAAGTGTATAAATTGCAACATTTGAAAACCATGCTCCAAAATAGCTGATGAGTTGAATAAATGAGAGCCGCCGTAAAACAATCTCTTGGCGTAATAAATTTA
>VCAX01000099.1 GCA_013607665.1 Campylobacterota bacterium
ATAGTTCTCCTTTGTTTTAGGCATTTTAACGAGATTTTAACCAACAAATGGATAAAATCGCCTCAATTAATAGATAAAGAGTATAAATATGTTAAAACCATTACTTATAGAGATAGGGGTTGAAGAGCTACCGGCTGTTCCTCTTTTAAAAGAGTTGAAAAATATTGAGAAAAAGTATGCAGATATTTTACAAGAGTATGCATTTTTAGGTGAATTTGAGTTTTACTATACTCCTCGTCGCTTGGTATTGTGGCATAGAGAGTTTAAAACATCTCAAGAAGACTCAGTTGAAGAGTTCTTCGGTGCACCTTTGGCTGTTGCATATAAAGATGGTAAACCGACAAAAGCGGCAGAAGGATTTGCTCGTAAATGTGGTGTTTCTCTTGATGAACTCAGCACTGCAGACAAAGGCGGTAAAGAGGTACTTTACTATAAAAAAGAGATTAAAGGGCGTCCATCGATCGAGCTGCTTCCTGAGATCATAGAAAAGTGGATAAAATCACTTGATTTTGGAAAATCAATGCGCTGGGGGAGTCTGCGTGAGAGCTTTATTCGTCCTATTCGCTGGGTGAATGTTCTTTTTGATGATGCAGTAGTGCCCATGAAACTCTATGAAGTAACAAGTGCGAAAACAACAAGGGTACATCGTATTGCAAGTTTTGATCCTATTGCAATCGAGGGTGCAAAAGATTATTTTGACAAACTTAAAAAGGGTGGGGTGACACTCTATCAAGATCAAAGACGTGAGAAGATATTTGCTGATTTTAAAGCTATAGAGGCAGCAGATGGTATCACGATTGAAATTGATGATGATTTGATGGATGAAGTTGTTGCAATTACTGAAAATCCCACTGCGCTGCTTGGCTCATTTGATGAAGCATTCTTAGAGTTACCACCTGAGGTTATCATTACATCCATGAAAGAACATCAGCGTTATTTTCCTGTCTTTAAAGATGGAAAACTTATCAATAAGTTTATAGTCGTTTCCAACGCATTGACAGATGATTTTTCTGAAGTGATTGCAGGGAATGAGAGAGTACTGCGTCCACGACTCGCCGATGCACTCTTCTTTTGGAGAAACGATCTTAAAAACGGTCTCTCAACAAAAGGGCTTGAAAAAGCTGCTTTCTTTAAAGGGCTTGGGTCTATTGCAGACAAGATTGTGCGTGAGACAAAAATTGCAGATGCACTTTTTGATAAATATAAAATTGATGCTTCAAAAGCAGACTTACTGCGAGCTATGGAGCTTGCAAAAGCGGACCTTATGAGTGAAATGGTCTATGAGTTTACTGAACTGCAGGGACTTATGGGGTACTACTATGCAAAAGAGGCTGGTGAGAATGAAGCTATTGCTTTGGCTATTAAAGAGCAGTATCTGCCGGAGGGAGAAGAGAGTGCGCTGCCATCTACTCCACTGAGCGCAATTGTAGCGATGAGCATAAAGCTCGATACCCTGCTTGGCCTTTTCTCTGTCAATCAGATTCCAACAGGCTCACGTGACCCTTTTGCACTGCGTCGTGCTGTCAATGGAATCATCCGTATTGTCAATGAGTATGGATTTAGATTTGACATTGTAAAAGATATGCAAGAGCTTGCAAAAAATTATGACGCTGCAATAGATTTGGAGAAACTAGAGAACTTTATTTTAGAGAGAATTAAGCGCTACTACAAGGTGAATCCTTCCATTATTGAAGCGGTGTTGGCTTCCGGTGAACGTGAACTGCTTGCGCTTGGACAAAAGATAGAAGCACTCAATAACCTTGTAAATTCTGAAGGCTTCGATGAAGTCAGCTCTACATTTAAGCGTGTGGCAAATATAACAAAAGATATTGACCTCACGCAGCCACTCAACATTGATGAGAGTCTGCTTGTAGAAGATGCTGAAAAAGCACTCTATGAAGCATTTAAAGCATGTTTGGCTCAAGAATACAGCTCTTATGAGGAAGAACTCGACGCACTGCTTGGTCTCAAGCCACAACTCAATACATTCTTTGAAAACGTCATGGTCAATGCAGAAGATGAAAAACTAAAAAACAATAGAAAAGCACTCGTTGCTTCTATTTATAAAAAGATTTTAAACATTGCAGATATCAAAGAGGTAAGTGTTTAATCTTTTGTTTGCAAAGATTACTGCAGACTTTTGATTGTCTGCAGTTGTCGTTGAATCTTTTTATGATAGATGAGTGAAGTGTTGTTTGTCTTGTCTATTTTGAGCGCCTCTTCAAAACACTGTTTCGCTTTGTCTAAGTTCTTATTGTTATAAAATCTTTTTCCTTCATTTACCAATTTTTTAACAGCGGCTTTTGCTTTTTTATTTGCTAGTGCAATTATTTTTTTTGCTTCTTTATTATGTGGCTCGAGCTGCAGTACTTTTTTTGCATATGCGATAGACTCAAGATATCTGTTGTGTGAGAGTGCTTTGTTCGCCATTAAGAGATTATGTTTTTTGCTCTGTTTGAAGGCTATGCGTTGCATATATTTTTGCGCAGTGGCATCATCAGGATAAAGCGAAAGAATATGAAGAAACTTTCGCTTTGCCTGCGTGAGCTCTCCTTTTTTGTAAAGAGCAATGGCATTGCTGAGTAAAATACTTTTTTGTTTTCGGAGCAGTTCTCGAGCTTTTAGCAGACTTTTGTTCTTGTAATCATACTGTGCTAAATCTTTCATACTGTTTTGTATGGATTTGAGCTCCCGATAGCTGCCTTTATTGTTTATAAGCTTGGTTTCAAAGTCTATTTTCAAGTGCATTGATGTATATTCGTATCGCTCTATCATTTCGGAGTGTTTCATAGAGTGCTCTTGTATCTTTATAGTCAGGCTTATTCATAAGCTCCATAAGAGCTCTCTTTTTATCATTTTTGAGGTAGTTTTTTGCACGCTTGTAATGGAGGTAAGCTCTCTGTTTTGCAAGCGTTTTGATGTTGTCTATCTTTTTTTGAGCAATGGCATGGTAGCCTTCATAGAAATTGACGAGTTCATAGGATTTTGCTGCATCATGATAGTATCCGTTTTTGTAATCCTCATCGCCTTTTTCATGGTAATGGCAAATCTCATTCTTAATAGACTTGTAAATAAGACGTTTGTCATGAGAGTCAAGTTTTTTGACCTCTTTATTGAGTTTTATAATACGAATCTCTTTTTTTTCTGTCGGATTCTCTTGGTACTTTTGTAAGTTCACGCAGCCGTTTAAAAATATTAAGAGCAAAAGCAGTATGTTTATGATTATAAAACGCATCTTAGACCTCTTGGCTTGCAATGGAATAAGCGATTACATGATTTGTAATACCTTTGAGACTCAGCGGTTCTGTTAATGTATAGTTACATTTATAGCCGGAATTCACAAAGGTTTTTTTGTCGATAATAATCTCTCCTGCTTTGGCATAAGAACAAAGGCGTGAGGTCATATTTACAACAAGCCCTATAGCCGTATAGTCCATATGCTCGTTATACCCGAAATTGCCGACAATGACCTGTCCTTTAGAGATACCTATGCCGACATTGCACACTGTCTCATTTTGGTTTTTTCTCAGCGCGTTGTGTTTTTTAATTGCCTGTTGAATCTCTATGGCACTTTTTATGGCATTGAGACTGGCATTTTCTCCTGAGAATGAGGCCATGATCTCATCTCCGATGAACTTGTCAATATCACCATTGTTTTTCTTAATGATCTTTGCTTGGAGTGAGAAATAGAAATTGACAATATTAATGACCTCTTGTGGTGTCTTTTTCTCATTTAAGGAGGTAAAGTCTCGAATATCACAAAATAAAAAGGTCATATTTTTATATTCGCCTCCAAGGACCGTAGGTTCATGGCAGGACTTTTTGATCATATTTACTGTAGAGTTGGAGACGAATTTTTGAAGTTTATCTTTCTCTTTGAGCCATGCGACCATCGTATT
>VCAX01000009.1 GCA_013607665.1 Campylobacterota bacterium
CTATAAGGTAGCAAATCAATCTGATGTTGTCCTTAATGAGTTTACAACAAGTCTTGAAAGGATGGAGACACTTCTTATCAGTGCTGCCAATGGAACAAATAGTCCCGAATCTTTAGATGCTATAGCTAATGAATTGCGTGGTCTTGAAGAACACTTCAAAGGTCTTGCAAATACCTCTATTAACGGGCAATATCTATTTTCCGGATCAGCAGTGAATACAAAACCTATAAGCGATGATGGCACATACCAAGGTAATGACAAAGCTATTAATGCTTTTGTAGGTTCAAATAATCAACAGCAATATAATCTTAGTGGTGCAGAACTTTTTCTTGGAGAAGAAAAGAATGTAAAAAGGCTTGTAACTTCAAATGTTGTAAATAGTAATTTGTTGGCAGATTATCCGACACTTAGAGCAGTTGGAGACAGTGAAGATAAGGCGTTGAAGACGGAAGATAATATTAGAAATCTCATGGGAGATGTAGATGCTGATGTTTTACCGGCAAATGATTACTACTTTTATCTTCGTGGTACTCGTAGTGATGGAACAGCATTTAATGAAACGATTACGCTGCAAGATACAAATACTATAGATACCCTTCTGACAAAAATAGGCGAAGCGTATGGGAATAGTGGAAATAGAGACGTTGTGAATGTTTCACTGAATAATTATGGTGAAATTGTTGTAGAAGATAAAATTACTGGTTCTTCAAAGCTTGATTTTCATATGGTTGGTGCTGTTGATTTTGATACAACCGATGGTGATGACAAAGCAGATATTAACGATCCTACGTATGCAACACCGGGCATTATAGATAATCTTGATGGAGGAGAAACAGACTTTGCTAATATAGTTGCAAGTGCAACACCAGGTCTTTTTGTGAAAGAGTTCAATGTCTCTGAACTTAATGCACCGACAACGATTGGCGGCTTAACGTATGACAGGGCTGCATTTGAAAAAGATGGTTCACATCTCGCTTCAAATGTTTCTCAGATTTTGAAAGCAGACAACTCTTTTGCTCAGCCCTCAACAAAGCTTTCTGAAGTAGCTGACCTCTCACAGGGAAATACAGGAACACTGGACGGAACAAGCTTTGATTTGACAGGGGTAGATATTAACGGAAATGCCTATTCAGCTACGATTGATTTAGCGAGTGCAGGTTCAACATTTACTATTGGCGGAAACACATACGACATATATAATATGAACACTCCAAGGACGGCCGTTGATGCTGATGAGATGACATACCAGCAGTTAATGGATGTTGTAAATATGGTTGTGACTGATACCTTACCGGCAGGTGCATCGGATACAGATTATGACACTGCTGTTGAGCAGTCTACTTTCGCCGGAAGAACATATTTGAGCTATGATGGTAAGATGGAATTTTCCGATTTGACCTATAATGACACAAATGCTTCTATTACCCTTTCTGATGCTAATAGTGGGAGTTTTGGAGGTGATTCTTCTGTCATGACTTTTAACACAAACAATTCATTGAGCATTCGTGATCCTAAAACAGATTTTTTTAAGAGTATTGATGCTGCAATCCGTGCAGTTGAGGAGCATAAGCTTTATCCAGATGCAAGTGAAGGAACTACACAAAATGTTGGTATTGAGAATGCGATAGAGATGGTCAACAATCTGCATGAACATGTATCTCGTTCACAGGCAAAGGTAGGTGCGCAATCAAATACACTTAATGATTCACTTGAGCGAGCAAGCTTATTAGAAATAAGTACCATAACACTTCGCTCAGAAGTTATCGATACTGATATTGCTGAGGCATCGCTTCGTTTGGCGCAGCTAAACACAAATTATCAGGCAATGCTTTCAACAGTTGGACAGGTGTCGCAGTTAAGCCTAGTTAATTATCTCTAATATTTTTTAGCTATACTTCCTTTTATAAATTGATTTGCATATTTTAAAGGTATTTTTTTGAAAGAGACTGTTTTTATTATTGTTTTTGGTGTGCTTATTTATCTTGGTTTTTCCACTCTTTTTGGACAAACAGGCTTAATGGGGAGTTATGGAGCTGCTTTTGCTGCTGCAAATCAGGACTATTTTGGCTATTTTTCTTTTTTATATCTTTTTATCCTTTTGTGGCCGTTATATTATCTTTACAAAGAGACGAAGTTTGATTTTAGATCAGCAGAAGTCACAGTAGCATCTTTTTTAATTTTATCTTCTGTCTTATTGGCACAGGCTTTGTTGGTCCAAAATAATTATAGAGGCAAATTTGGTGCTGATTTTGTAGATTTTCTTTCTCCTTATATCGGGGTGTTTGGGCTATGGGTGTTTTGGGCTATCATCACACTTGTTGCTATTGTTATTCTGCTTAATACAAGTGCTTCTGAAATGATTCACTTGCTCGTAAATCGTATTAAAAACAGTGCAGACAAAAAACAACCACTACCTGTCATAGAAGAAACAATAGTTGATGCAAAAGAAGTTTCTGCCTCAGAGATGACAAAGGAAAAATCAATACCATCAGAAGTAATAGATGATGATATAGATAAGCCTGCATATCTTAGACACAATGTAAATGGTGATGATATACAACTGACGCTAAAAGAGAACAAAGAGTTTTCTCAAGAAGATGAGCAAGAGAGCCCAAAAGAGCAAAAAACAACTATTTTAGATGTTGCAAAAGAACTCAAAGAGCATAAAAACACGGTCATTGTCGAAGAGCTTGAAGAGAACAAAAAACTTCTAGCAAATATTGAAAAAGGGAAGGTCGAAAAACCAAAAAACTTCAAGCTGCCACCTGTTGACTTCTTTCAAAAACCACAAAAAGCATCCAAGAGCATTGACGAAAGTGAGCTAGACGATAAAATACGCTACCTTATTGAGAAGCTTGCCCATTTTAAAATAGAAGGTGATGTCGTACGTACTTATGCAGGTCCGGTTGTCTCAACATTTGAGTTTAAGCCGGCAGCCAATGTAAAAGTAAGTAAAATCTTAAATCTTCAAGATGATCTTGCTATGGCACTCTCAGCAGAGACTATTCGTATTCAAGCTCCTATTCCCGGTAAAGATGTTGTCGGTATTGAGATTCCAAACGATGTGGTCGAGACAATCTATTTGCGTGAGCTTTTAGATGATAAACTTTTTAAAAATTCTTCATCTCCATTGACCATAGTTCTTGGCAAAGACATCGTCGGGAAACCTTTTGTGACAGATTTGAAAAAACTGCCGCATCTTCTTATTGCCGGAACGACAGGGAGTGGTAAAAGTGTCGGTATAAACGCTATGATACTTTCACTACTGTACAAAAACTCTCCAGATCAGCTGCGACTGTTGATGATTGACCCTAAGATGCTGGAATTTTCAATCTACAATGACATTCCGCACCTTTTAACACCTGTCATTACAAAACCAAAACAGGCTATTGTAGCACTTAATAATATGGTTGCAGAGATGGAACGCCGCTATGAACTTATGGCAGAGAGTCGTACAAAAAACATTGAAAACTACAATGAAAAAGTAAAGCGTGAGGGTGGAGAGCATTTTCCATATATTGTCGTTGTTATCGATGAGTTGGCAGACTTGATGATGACAAGCGGAAAAGATGTGGAGATTTCCATAGCAAGGCTAGCGCAAAAGTCTCGTGCCTGTGGTATTCACTTGATAGTAGCAACGCAACGCCCATCTGTTGATGTTGTAACAGGACTCATCAAAGCAAATCTTCCTTCACGTATATCCTATAGAGTAGGGCAAAAAGTTGATTCTAAGATTATCTTAGATCAAATGGGTGCAGAGTCGCTTCTAGGGCGTGGTGACATGCTCTTTACACCTCCTGGCGCTCCTGCGCTTGTTCGTCTGCATGCACCATGGGCAACAGAAGAGGAGATTGAAAAAGTAGTTGATTTCATTAAAGCACAGCGTGAACCAAATTATGACAAAAGCTTTTTGGTAGAAGAAAGTGAAAATGCAGCGAATGCTTCTAGTGAAACATATGAGGAGCTTGATCCGCTCTATGAGGAGGCAAAGAGCGTCGTTCTTAATGATAAAAAGACATCTATCTCTTACCTGCAAAGAAAATTGCAGATAGGCTACAATCGTTCAGCGCGTGTGATTGAGCAGTTGGAGCATGAGGGAGTGCTTTCAGCTCCAAATGCAAAAGGTATAAGAGAGATTCTCTAACGATGCCTAAACCTCATTTCGTTTTTACACAGAGAAAGAACTCCTTTTCTGTGCATATTCCAAATTTAGAAGCGTTAGATGTTGCTACAATTCAGGCTATTGAAGATTTTGTAGCAAAGAGAAAAGGTATTTTTGATTTTAACAGTTATATTTTCAGTATTCCAAAACGCATAGAATTTCATGAGTTTGTCAGCTTACTGAAACATCTTGGTATAGAAGCTGAATGCATACAAAAAGAGTTGTCTGCAGAGCCACAATCCAATACGGTTTCTTTTGGGCAATATAAAGGTATGGCATATAGTGAACTGCCAGATGCCTATTTAGTATGGCTTAAAAACAACTATAGAGGCAAGGAATTAAAGTATATTCAACAAGAACTGCAAAGTCGAAATCTCTAACTGTTACTTTTCTATACATATTTTAAAAAAGAAAAATATTTTTGTTCCCAATGGTAACACTCAAAAAAAAACAAGCGCTATCTTTAGCTATAATATCCCAAAATTAACCAAACAGGAATGAACATGGGATTTAGAGAAGAATATGCAGCTCACGTAGCTGAAAGAGAAGCACTGGGTGTTCCTCCATTACCGCTTACTGCAGAGCAAACTGTAGAAGTTATTGAATTTATTAAAACAGGTGAATTTGTAGAAGAGATGTTAGATCTTTTAGAAAACCGCGTATCTCCGGGTGTTGATGACGCTGCTTATGTAAAAGATGCTTTTTTAAATGAAGTTGCTTCAGAAGAGCATCACGTAGCTGCTATCTCTCCAGAAGAAGCTGTAAGAATGCTTGGTATGATGCTTGGTGGTTATAATGTTAAGCCGCTTGTTAATGCATTAAGCTCTAAAAATGAAAAAGTTGTTGAGGCGGCTATTAAAGCGCTTTCAAACACATTACTGATATATGATGCATTTAATGATGTAGAAGAGTTGCATAAGTCTGGTAACAAAGCAGCTACAGAGGTACTTACTTCATGGGCAAATGCAGAGTGGTTTTTAAATAAACCAGAGTTAGCTGAAAAAATCACTGTAACAGTTTTTAAAGTTCCAGGTGAAACAAATACAGATGACCTCTCTCCGGCATCAGAAGCATTTACTCGTTCCGATATTCCACTTCATGCGAACTCTATGCTTACTGCTAAAATGGATGATCCAATCGGTACTATCAAAAAGCTCAAAGAAAAAGGGCACCCTGTTGCATACGTTGGTGATGTTGTCGGTACTGGTTCATCAAGAAAGTCTGGTATCAACTCTGTACAGTGGCATATGGGTGAAGACATTCCTGGTGTTCCAAACAAACGTACAGGCGGTGTTGTTCTTGGTGGCATTATTGCTCCTATTTTCTTTGCAACTGCAGAGGATTCTGGTGCGCTTCCATTAGAACTTGATGTTACACAAATGGAGATGGGCGATGTAATCGACATCTATCCATATAAAGGTGAAGCACATAAAAATGGTGAGTGTATCGCAACATTCAGCCTTCGCCCTAATACTATTACAGACGAAGTACGTGCAGGTGGGCGTATTCCACTGATCATTGGTCGTGGTCTTACTTCTAAAGCGCGTAGTGTTTTAGGTATGGGTTCAACTGATATCTTCTTAACAGCTGATCAACCGGCAGATACAGGTAAAGGGCATACTTTAGCACAAAAAATGGTTGGTAAAGCTTGTGGCTTAGAGGGTGTACGTCCAGGTATGTACTGTGAACCGGAAATGTCAACTGTTGGTTCTCAAGACACAACTGGTCCAATGACTCGTGATGAGATCAAAGAACTTGCTGCACTCGGATTTAATGCTGATCTTGTACTACAGTCTTTCTGTCATACAGCGGCATATCCAAAACCAAGTGATGTGAAAATGCACCACACACTGCCAGATTTTATTGCAAATCGTTCTGGTGTTGCTCTTCGTCCTGGTGATGGTGTTATTCACTCATGGTTAAACAGAATGGTTCTTCCAGATACTGTAGGTACTGGTGCGGATTCTCATACACGTTTCCCTATCGGTATCTCATTCCCTGGTGGTTCTGGAATCGTTGCATTTGCTGCAGTTACAGGGTCTATGCCGCTTACTATGCCTGAGTCTGTACTTGTTAGATTTAAAGGTGAAATGCAACCAGGTATCACACTCCGTGACCTTGTAAATGCTATTCCTCACCAAGCGATCAAAGAGGGACTGCTTACAGTTGAGAAAAAAGGGAAGAAAAATATCTTTGCCGGACGTATTTTAGAGATTGAAGGTCTGCCTGATCTTAAAGCTGAACAGGCGTTTGAGCTTTCTGACGCTTCTGCTGAGCGTTCTGCTGCTGCGTGTACAGTTAAGTTGAATAAAGAACCAGTGATTGAGTACCTTAAATCAAACATTACTCTTTTAGAGTCAATGATTGAAGCGGGTTATGAAGATCACAGAACTTTAGCACGTCGTATTACAAAAATGGAAGAGTGGATCAAAAATCCTGAACTTATGGAGCCAGATGCTGATGCAGAATATGCAGCGGTTATTGAGATTGATCTCAATGAAATCACAGAGCCTATTTTAGCATGTCCAAATGATCCAGATGATGTTGCAACACTTTCAGAAGTACTTGCATCTGATAGACCTACAAAAATCGATGAAGTATTCGTTGGTTCTTGTATGACAAATATCGGGCACTACCGTGCACTTGGCGAAGTACTTAAAGGTGAGGGTGCAGTACCGACTCGTCTATGGGTTTGTCCTCCGACAAAAATGGATGAGAAACAACTTACTGAAGAGGGTTATTATGCACTCTTTGGTGCAGCAGGTGCTCGTACTGAGATTCCTGGATGTTCTTTATGTATGGGTAATCAGGCACGTGTTGCTGACAATGCGATTGTATTCTCAACTTCTACACGTAACTTTGATAACCGCCTTGGAAAAGGTGCACAGGTTTATCTTGGTTCTGCAGAACTTGCAGCAGTTTGTTCACTTCTTGGAAGACTTTCAACAAAAGAAGAGTATCTTGAACTTACAAGTAAAATCCAAGGTAAAGAAGCAGATATCTATAAATATCTTAACTTCAACCTCATTGAAGACTATAAGCTTAACTAAGCTTATAGTTTCTTCATTATTGCGTTTTAATCTCTTATAAGATCATACTCATCCGGAATATTCGGAGAAAACTCTCTTTTATCCATTTTTTTATTGACTATTTGATGTGTGAAGTCTATAGTTACTCTGTTTTCAAATTCATCTTTATATGCAATAGAGACAATTTTATTTCCTTTTGTGCTTATAATAAACGTTGTATTATTGTAATGCGCAAGATATCTTTCGTTATCTAATTTCTGTGCATGTTTTATGAGTTGAAAAAAATCTAAATTATCTCCAATTTTTTTAATTATTGCCTGCTCAAGTTCCGGTTCTATAATAATGGCTTTGTTTTGTAAGATGTAGACCTGTTTATCAATAGGTTTTGTGTATGTCCATAGCGCATATTGCGGCTTCATAGCTTTTACATGCCCATAGTATGCAATAGTTTTGTTCTTGTCATCAACAATGTTCTGTGTAAAATCTGCTTCGAAAGATTGAATGGTTTCAATATTTGCAAAACTGGCTGTAGCTAAAATGAGTAATAAAAATTTTTGTTTCATATCCGTCCTTATGGTGTAAAATTATAGCAAATTATCTATTTATACAAACTATTAGATTTAATGTGATAAAATTAGAGCAATTTCAACTATTGCTATATAATATACTATATAGTAAATTAATAAGGTGAGCAATGCTACAGGCATTAATGGGCAAGGTATTTGGTACAGCAAATGACCGAGAATTAAAAAAATATTTAAAAAAAGTAGAAAAAATAAACGCTCTTGAGAGCAAATATGAAGCTTTAAGTGATGATGCACTTCAAGCTTCATTTTTGGAGCTTAAAAACAGTGTAGTAAATGGTGAGAAAAGTTTAGATGATGTTCTCTTTGACTCTTTTGCCATTACGCGTGAGGCATCAAAACGTGTTCTTGGAATGAGACACTTCGATGTTCAGTTGATTGGTGGGATGGTCTTGCATGATGGCCGTATTGCAGAGATGAAGACGGGGGAAGGAAAAACACTCGTTGCAACGCTTCCTATTGTTCTTAATGCGATGACAGGTAAAGGGGTGCACCTTGTAACGGTTAATGACTACCTTGCTTCGCGTGATGCGCATGAGATGGGACCACTTTATAACTTTTTGGGTTACAGTGTTGGGACAATTCTTGAAGATATTCATGACCCTCAAGAGAAGAAAATAGCATATGCAGCAGATATTACTTATGGTACCAACAATGAGTTTGGATTCGATTATCTGCGTGACAATATGAGCTATTCAAAAGAGAATATGGTGCAACGCGGGCATAATTTCGTTATTGTCGATGAAGTCGATTCTATTTTGATTGATGAAGCGAGAACACCGCTTATTATTTCAGGACCTACAAATAGAAACATGCAGGATTATGTTCGTGCCAATGCAATTGCACAGCAGTTGCAAAAAGATGTCGATTTTACAGTTGATGAGAAAGACAAGGTGATTCTCATTACAGAAGAGGGGATTACAAAAGCTGAAAAGCTTTTTGGTGTTGAAAATCTCTATAGTGCGGAAAACTCTTCTCTTCCTCACGCTCTTGATCAGGCACTCAAAGCAAACTATCTTTTTGAAAAAGATGTCGATTATGTTGTCAATGACGGAGAGGTTGTTATTGTCGATGAATTTACAGGACGACTCAGTGAAGGGCGTCGTTTCTCTGAGGGACTGCATCAGGCACTAGAAGCCAAAGAGGGTGTTGAGATCAAAGAAGAGACGCAAACACTTGCAGACATTACATTTCAAAACTACTTTAGAATGTATGACAAACTCGCTGGTATGACAGGTACAGCAGAGACAGAGGCAACAGAATTTGCACAGATCTATAATTTAGATGTTGTCTCAATCCCAACAAATATTCCAATCGCAAGAAAAGATCTCAATGATCTTATCTATAAAACAGAAGCGGAAAAATTTGATGCTGTAATTGATACAGTGAAAGAACTTGCAAAAACAGGACAGCCAGTGCTCATTGGGACTGCATCGATTGAGAAATCAGAACTTTTACATGAAGTGCTTAAACGCGAAAAAATAGCACATACAGTACTTAATGCAAAAAATCACGCGCAAGAGGGTGAGATTATTAAACATGCAGGTGCAAAAGGTGCTGTAACGATTGCAACAAATATGGCAGGGCGTGGTGTTGACATTAAAGTTGATGATGAAGTCAAAGCACTTGGCGGGCTCTACATTATAGGAACAGAGCGTCATGAGAACCGTCGTATCGATAATCAGTTGCGTGGACGTTCAGGACGACAGGGTGACCCAGGTACAACACAGTTCTATCTCTCACTAGAAGATAACCTGCTTCGTATTTTCGGCTCAGATAAGATCAAAAGTATTATGGAACGACTTGGTGTTGAAGATGGTGAGTATATTGAATCGAAAATGGTTACACGTGCTGTTGAAAAAGCACAGAAAAAAGTCGAGAATATGCACTATGAAGGGCGTAAGCAGATTGTTGAATATGATGATGTCGCGAATGAGCAGAGAAAAATAGTCTATAAATTCAGAAATCAACTGCTTAGTGAAGATTATGACATCGCTTCTAAAATCGATGAGATTAGAGAAGAGTATGTTGCAAATATTTTAGCTCACGCAGATATCTTTGAAGGTGGTGCACCAGAAGATTACAACCTTAAAAAGCTTTCAGAGCTACTCAAAGAAGAAGTAAACTTTGATCTTGACACACAAGCACTTGAGGGGCTTGAATATGAAGAACTCTATGCTAAAGTAGTTGAGCAGTTAAAAACCGCTTATGATGAAAAAATGAGTCTTCTCGATGAAAAGATGCGTCATGATATTGAAAGAGAGTTCTATCTAAAAGAGCTTGATGATGCATGGAGAGAACATCTTTATGCTATGGACAACATGAAAACAGGTATACGCCTTCGCGCATATAATCAAAAAGACCCACTCGTTGAGTATAAAAAAGAGAGTTTCAATCTCTTTAGCGAGTTAATTAACGATATTAAATTTAACACGATTAGAACACTGCAAATCATTCAGTTTAAAATGGAGAGTGCAGAGGAAGAAGCTGCACGCATTGCGAAACAATTAGAAGATGAAAAAAGAGCACAAGAAGCATTGATGCAGCTTAATATGAGTGATGAAGACTCTGAAGAAAGAATTGCCGGCTCAAGTAAAAAGCCTGCCAGAAATGACCCATGCCCTTGCGGAAGTGGTAAAAAATATAAACAATGTTGTGGTAAGAGCGGCCCTAAAAAAGGTGTATTTGCTTCTTGAAGAAAAATATAGTTCCCTATCTTGTAAAAAGATTCTTACGCTTTGATAAAGATCAGCCTTTTATCTTTATCTCAGCACTGCTCGCTTTTCTTGGTATCTCTATTGGTGTGACTGTTTTACTCATTGCTATGGCCTTGATGAACGGCTTTGACAATGAGTTTAAAAAGAAACTGACCGTCATGAACTATCCTCTTACTGTTATTCCAAAATTTTATGGAGCAGTGAATGAAAGCTTACTGATTGATCTGGAATCAAAATTTCCCTCTTTGCGTTTTAGCCCCTATGTACAATCGTCCGTTATGGTTAAAAGTGGTTCAAACCTTGAAGGTGGATACCTTTTTGGTGTAAACTTCAAAGATGAAGCGAATGTCAATGAGGTTTTAGCAAAAGCTATTAAGGGTGTAAAGTTCAAAAAATTTAATCTGCTCATCGGCAAGGGCCTTAAAGATGAATTTGACCTTGGTATCAATGAAAAACTGATGTATATCTTTACAAATGTAGAACCCGGTGGTCTCTCTATCACACCAAAGATCAAGCGCTTTAAAATACGTTCGGTGTTTGACTCAGGTCTTTCGGCCTATGATAAAGCATACAGTTACACAACTCTTGCATCTTTACAGAGAATATTGCATATGCCAAGCAATCTGTATGATGGCATTCATGTCTATTCTGCAAATCCGCGTGAAGATATAGCACTGCTAAAAAAAGCATTGCCTCTGAGTGCAACAGTTCGCGGATGGTGGGAAGATAATGTTAATTTTTTCGCGGCACTTGAGATGGAAAAAGCTTCACTTTTTATTGTCTTGATGCTTATTATTCTCATTGCAGCTATCAATATCATCTCTTCTCTGTTGATGACCGTTATGAATAGAAGAGGGGAAATAGCACTACTGCTTTCTTTGGGTGCCACAAAAAATGAGATAAAAAAAGTCTTTCTTTATCTTGGTGTAGTGATCGGCATTAGTGGTATTCTTGCTGGAGTTATCTTAGGTCTAGGCGGTATTTGGGTTTTAGGAACGTTTGATATCGTGCATCTGCCAAAGGACGTCTATCCAACGTCTACACTTCCGCTTGATTTAAGTACTCAAGATTTCTTTTTAATTATCAGCGGTGCATTTGTGATTGTTCTTGCTTCTGCATATTATCCTGCTAAAAAAGCCAGTGAAGTTGATATTCTTACAGTTTTAAGAAACGAATAGCTTTATTTTTTAGAGCTATTTTTATCTGTTGTAATATCTTTTACTATTTTGTATGGCAATGTTAAGGTTCTGAGTATAATGTTCAATGGTGCAACAGCGATGTCTCTTGCGAGCATTGTCTCAACTTTTGGATCTGTCAGTTTTCCTGTTACTTTTAAAGTGGTAGATATGCTCTTTCCATCAAAAATTATATAACCAACGAGTGGAACCTTAGAGAGATTGCTTCCCAGGTCTGTTTTTAGATTTAATGCCAAATCAATGTTGTTGTATTTGATACTTGCTTTGCCTTTTCCGATTATTTTAATCTCCTTTGAACCAATATATATGTCAGATATATCAAAAATATGATCCTTTAAATGAAAATTCATATAAGCATTATCTACGTAGAGACCTTTTGTATTATAACCAGGCAAAGAAAAGGTCGCTAATGAAGGAACAGTGTTGATAAAAGCAAGAATATTATTTAGCAGTACATAATCCTGTATCGTAGTGTTTTTAATATAAAAAATACCGGTATAATCTGAAAAAGTACTTTTCATAGAGAAGTCCAAGCTACCACCATTGAATTTAGAGAGGGATAAGAGCTTTTCCATAAATTTATCATTAAAACCACTCCCATATAAGTGAAAAATATTATTTTGCAGTTTAAAGCCTGCTTTTCCATTTGCATGCATAAGCTGTGCCGTTACAATGCCGTTGTAAAACTGCAGATCCATTTTATCAGAGATAACATATCTGTTATTGCCCATATAAAGATAAGAGTGCGTACCCGAAACAAAAATATTTAAGGGCTTTTCTTTAGAAGTTGAATCTTTCGTTTTTTCAATTAAAAAGTTTATAAAACCGACTAGACCATCTGTGTTTAGACCGCATTTATCAAAATTAATGTTTATATCTTTATCTACTTTTACATTTACTTTATCGTTGACATTAAAGTAAATATGTTGATTTTTTGTGATATAGCCTTTGATTGCATATTTTTTAATGATTTTATCTTTTTGGGTCAATAGTTTATATTTATAATATATAGAACCCTTAAACTTTGTATATTTTTCATGATTCTTCTTGTAAAAACTTACTTTTCCATTTGTGATATTGAACTTTTCTAAAAAATCTGAATTTTTAGCAATAGTGCCTAAAGAATCAAGATTTAAAACCCATCTCTCCTGATCGAGCATAAAGTTTGCTCGCAATTGCTTGGAAGTGACTTTTATAGCATCTTTTGGTGTTGTCAAAGCAAGATTAAGTGCATGCTTATAGTAGAGAATCTTTTTACTTGCCGGATTGATTAAAATAAAGTTCTTTAGGTTGATATCTGCAGTATTGGCTTTTAAATCGTAATCTACATCTATTTCCGTATTGATATATTTTCCTATTTCAAGTTTAGCATGCTCTAATAGCAGTTTGTTCTTTTGAACTTTAAAAACAAGACCTTTTAGTTTATATTGTGAACCATTTACAGTTAAAAAAATGTCATTCGCAGCTGTAATAGAAAGGTGTTTATTGTAATGTAAATCTAGCTGTGTATTGGATTGGTCCAATTTAATACCCTGGTATTTAAAATTCAGTAAATCTAGCTGTAAATCTGCCTGTAAAGCCTTGAGATTAATCTCTCCTGTAATAAACCCATCTGCAATTTCCTGAATTGCAAAATAGGTTGTTGGAATGTGTAGTCGCATGGTTTTCAAAGCAAAGGGGATTTGCATGGCATCTACACTAAGGTGCATATTTTTGTGAATACCTTTTACGATCCAGTTGGACTTTTCTACTGAGATCATATCTCCTTTTGGAGAGATATCATAGGTAATACTTAAAGGCTTTTTTGTAACGTCAAGTCGCTGATCTTTGGTCAATTCAATTTTTGTCACTTTAAATTTTATTACACCTGTAGAATTTTGTGCATTATAGTCAACGCTTACATTTGCATCGGCAATATATTTATATTGCGCCTTCATTTTTATGCCAATATCATAATTATCAAGTGTAATAAACATATCTTCGGTGTCGATATTTAAGCCAAGATAATCAAAATTGGCCTTTTGCGTGCTAAACGTTCCGTGTGCATCTATTTTAAGCGTCATCAGATTCACAGCAAGAATCAAATTGGTTTTAACCTTTCCGCTATGCTGCAAAAAAGGCAATTGGATTTTGTAAGATGCAAGAATACGCAGCATATCTTTGTTAAGCATGCCATCATTAAAAAGAAGATGCAGCGCTAGCAGCTCCTGCGGCTTGGTGAAATCAATTTTTAACCAACTCTTATCAAGGTACATTCCGTAAGAGTAGGCTTCTTTCGGGTGAATATATAAAATACCATTTTTCAATTCCAATGCTGTTTTTTTTGTGTGTATAGCATCGAGTTCTGGATTATAAGTATAATTTAGTTTATTGATATCGGCTGTGACATAAAGATGTCTATAGGCATTTGAGAGGTCATTATACTGCAAAAAACCATGAAATTTTTTGAGCGTGAGGCTTTTTGCGTCAATTGCATCACTTGTCCAAAACTTGATCTCTTTAGGCAGATGAAAAAGAGCAACAAGTTCATGTATATGTTCAATATCTTTTTGCGATGTAATAGTATAGTCAACTCTGTTTTTATCAGCTACAGCATAGAGAAGCAGATCAGCATCGTTATTGAGTAAAAGATGAAGTTTTGAGTAAAGTTTCTTATCTTGTAGGTTTATGATGATTTTTCCATCGAGCTTTATCTTCTTTTTGAGGGCTTTTGCCTGTTCGATTGTAAAGACAAAATATTGATTTTGAAATTGAAAATGTGCCTTAAAATCAAAATCTGCAGCAGTTGCGTGCAGAAAACCTTTTTTGTCAATATTGTGGTCTATGCTAATACTTATATCATTATATTTCAGTTTTTCAATAATTATGGATTCCGTTAAAAGGAAAAAACGTGATATAAGCTTGAGATAACGGGCGATGTCTTGATACTCTGTTTTGCTGCTTGCATGCTGGTTCGTATTTATATCTATCTCTTGAGCCGAGATATTTAGCTTTTCATTCCATTTGATATATACATTTTTTACTGTAAGATTTGAAACAGAAAGCTTTTCAAGGTATAATCCATTCTGAAGAACGATAAAGATTACTATAAGTGACAAAAAAATGAAAGCCAAAAAACTCATAATTGCCAAATATGTTTTTGAAATTATTCTAATAATTTTTATCTCTTTCATATACTACCTAAGTCAGCCGATTGAAACCCCAAAAGTACTTTATATTCCGCAGGGTTCGATTAATCAAATTATAACACAATTGCAGCAGAAAAATTATGATGTTAGCAAACTTGACGCTTTTGTTTTACGTTTTATAGGAAGCCCGCAAAGCGGATGGATAAATATGGGCTCAACCCGCAACAGCAGAGCTGATTTTTTATATAAACTGACAACTGCAAAAGCGGCACTTCGTAATGTAACACTTATTCCAGGAGAGACCACGCATGTTTTTTTAAATCAACTGGCAAACAATTTACATTTGAGCAGACAAAAATTACAAAAAGAGTTTGACAAGCAGTCTCCAATCGCCGAAGGAGTTTTTGTTCCAAATACCTATAAAATACCAATTGGCATCTCTGAAAAGGATCTTATAGCATTACTGCTCAAGGTGTCGCTAAAGAAGATGCGTGCCATGTCTGTTAAAATATTTGGTTCTTATAATGAAAAAAAATGGTTTCGTTATGTAACGATTGCTTCTCTTATACAAAAAGAGGCAGCGAACAACAAAGAGATGCCGCTTGTAAGTTCTGTGATTTACAATCGCTTGAAAAAGGGGATGAAGCTGCAAATGGATGGCAGCTTAAACTATGGAAAATATTCTCATATAAAAGTAACAGCCAAAAGAATCAAAAATGACAGATCACGCTACAATACATACACCCATAAAGGTCTGCCTGCACTTCCTGTCTGTAATGTCAGCATGGAGGCTTTGCGAGCAGCCATCTTTCCGGCTAAGAGTAATTATCTCTATTTTATGAAATCTAAAAATGGGACACATGATTTCACATGTAACTATTCTACACATTTGCACAACATAAGGCGTGCTACAAAATGAAACATATCATAAATATAAGTGAATCTTTTTAAAAGCTTAGCAAATATTACCTATCTTAGTGTTATTATTAATTTTGTAAATTTTATGAACTTTCTTTGAAGTCTCATAGAAGTATCATAAAAAAAATATTATTCACGAGGACACAGTATGTCAAAAATTATTTGGTCTAAAATTGATGAAGCTCCGGCTTTGGCAACATATTCACTTTTACCGATTGTAAATGCTTTTACAAAAGAAGCAGGTGTAGAAGTAGTAACTAGTGATATTTCACTAGCAGGTAGAGTTTTAGCGGCAATGGGTCTTGCTGAAGATGAACTTTCAAAATTAGGTGAATTGGTTTTAAAACCAGAAGCTAATATTATTAAGCTTCCAAACATTTCAGCTTCTGTTGGTCAATTAAAAGATTGTATTGCTGAACTTCAATCACAGGGTTATAATATTCCAAACTATCCTGAAAATCCGGCGAATGCAGAAGAAGAAGCAATTCAAGCAAAATACAGTGTATGTTTAGGTTCTGCTGTTAACCCAGTTCTTCGTGAAGGTAACTCAGACAGACGTGCCGCTCACGCAGTTAAAAAATATGCACAAAAACATCCACACAGATTAAAGCCTTTTGCTGAAAACTCAAAAGCTTATGTTGCGCATATGGAAGGAAACGGGGATTTTTATGGTAATGAGAAATCTGTTACTATGGATAAAGCGCAAAAAGTTACAATTGCACTCAATGGTAAAGAGTTAAAAACTATTGATGCACTAGAGAGTGAAATATTAGATGGTACTTTCATGTCAGCTAAAGCACTGCGTGCGTTTATTCAAAAAACTATTGATGAAGCAAAAGAAAAAGGTGTTATCTGGTCTATTCACCTAAAAGCTACAATGATGAAAATCTCTGATCCTATTATGTTTGGTCATGCATTTGAAATATTCTTTAAAGAAGTCTTTGATAAATATGCGGATCTCTTTGCAGAATTAGGTGTAAATCCAAACCTTGGTATGAGTGATTTAGAGAAAAAAATCGCTGGTCATGCCAAAGAAGCTGAAATTAAAGCATCTTTCCAAGCAGTAGTTGATGCTGACGCTCCAAGAATTGCTATGGTTGATTCTGATAAAGGTACAACAAACTTCAATGCTTCAAATGATGTAATCATTGATGCTTCAATGCCTGTTGTTGTGCGTGAAGGTGGAAAACAGTGGGATAGAACTGGTGCAGCTGATGAGTGTGTCGCTGTTATTCCTGATTCTACTTATGCAATGTTCCATCAAGAGATGGTAGCTGATTGTGTTAAAAACGGTCAATTTGATGTAACAACTATGGGTAATGTTTCAAATGTTGGTCTTATGGCACAAAAAGCAGAAGAGTATGGTTCTCACCCAACAACTTTCGAACTTGCTGAAGCTGGAACAGTAACTGTAACTGCTGAAGATGGTACTGTTCTTATGAGCTTTGAGTGTGAAAAAGGTGATATTTGGAGAATGAGCCGTGCTAAAGACATCCCAATCAAAGACTGGGTTCGCTTAGCGGTAGAACGTGCAAAACTTACAGGTAATCCAGCAGTTTTCTGGTTAGATGAAAATCGTGCACACGATGCTGAGATGATCAAAAAAGTGAATAAATACCTTAAAGATCATGATACAACAGGACTTGATATTAAAATCATGGATGTTGCATCTGCTACAAGATATACTAATGAAAGAGTAAGAGCTGGAAAAGATACTATCTCTGTTGCTGGTAACGTTCTTCGTGACCACTTAACTGATATGTACCCAATTTTAGAGCTTGGAACATCTGCAAAAATGCTTTCAATCGTTCCATTGTTAGCTGGTGGTGGTCTTTTTGAAACTGGTGCCGGTGGTTCTGCTCCAAAACACGTTGATCAATTCCTGGAGTGTGGTCACTTGAGATGGGATTCACTTGGAGAATTCTTAGCGCTTGCTGAGTCATTAAGAATGTTCTATCAAAAAAGTGAAGATTCTAAAATTGGTGCATTAACAGAAGGTCTTGATAAAGCCAATGAAGGGTACCTTGATAACGATAAAGCTCCTTCAAGAAAATGTGGTGAACCTGATAATAAAGCTTCACACTACTGGGTTGCACGCTACTGGGCTGAGGCATTAAGTACACAAACTGCAGACACTGCTCTGGCTGATAAATTTACACCAGTTGCAGAAGCACTTGTTAAAAATGAGGAAGCTATTCTTGCTGAACTTGCTGCTGCTGAAGGTAAAGCACAAGATATCGGCGGTTATTTCCGCCCAGATGATGCAAAAGCTGAAAAAGCAATGCGTCCATCTGCAACATTAAATGCAATTATTGACGCTATATAGTCTTTAAAATTTTATGTGCCTTTTTAGGCACATAGCCTTTCACTTTTTATATAGCTTACTATTTTGTAAGCTATATAAAAGGTGAAATATATTCTCACCTTAAAATGGTGCTTAGTATACTTAAGTGTTGTGTGTTCGCACATACTGTTTAAGTGTATCTAAAATAGGCATCATAGTATTTAATATGAAGGAGCGCGTATGAGTCAAGGAAAAAGAGTAGGGATAGTAGGTGCCGGTAATGTAGGTGCAACCGTAGCATACTCACTCGCAATGCTTGGTTCTTGTCATGAGATTATTCTTCGTGACAATAAAATTGATGTTGCAAAAGGAAAAGCTCTTGATATGTCTCAAGCTGCATCGGCTGTAAGAAGCCACACTGTTGTGAGTGTTGCGGAGGAGATGTCAGATTTAGTTGATTGTGATGTAGTTGTAGTAACTGCTGGAAGTCCAAGACTTCCTGGAATGAGCCGTGATGATCTGCTTATGATAAACGCTAAGATTACAAAAGAAGTTATTGAAGGAATTGCAAAATATTCTCCAAATGCAATTGTAATTATGGTTTCAAATCCTTTAGATGCGATGACCTATGTTGCACTAAAAGAGAGTGGATTTGACAGAAGTCGTGTTATTGGTATGGCAGGGATTTTAGACAGTTCACGTATGGCTGCATTTATTCAAGAGAAACTTGGTTATGGCGGAGGTCAAATCCGTGCTTCTGTTATGGGTGGACATGGTGATGATATGGTTCCGCTTCCAAGATACTCTACGGTTGCAGGTGTTCCACTTTCAGATGTCCTCACGCAAGATGAGATAGATGAGATTGTTGATCGTACTCGTCATGGGGGTGCAGAAATTGTCGGTTATTTAAAAACTGGTTCAGCATATTATGCTCCGGCAAAATCAACTGCGATCATGGTAGATGCGATTTTGAAAGATACAAAACAGATTCATCCTTGTGCTGTTTGTCTGGAAGGTGAATATGGTTATAGTGATGTAGTTTCTGGTGTTCCTGTTATGCTTGGAGCAAAGGGTACTGAAAAGATCATTGAAGTAACGCTTGATGAAAAAGAGAGTGCAATGTTCGCACAATCGTGCGCATCAGTACAAACATTGATAGATACATTAAATAAAAATAATTTTTTTGAAGGGAAATAATAACATATGAAAACTCGTATAGAAAAAGATACTATGGGAGAAATAGAAGTTCCAGAAGATGCTTATTGGGGTGCGCAAACACAAAGAAGTATTCAAAACTTCAAAATCGGTGAAGAGAAGATGCCCTACGAGATTACTCGTGCATTCTCTTATCTAAAAAAAGCGGTAGCACTTGTCAATAAAGATCTTGGAAAGCTTGACGCTGCAAAAGCAGATGCTATTGCACAGGCTGCAGACGATATGCTTGCTGGTAAACTTGATGGGAACTATCCGCTTGTTGTATGGCAAACAGGTTCAGGAACACAATCCAATATGAACAATAACGAAGTGCTTGCCAACCGTGCTACAGAGATATTAGGTGGAGATTTTAAAAAAGAGAAACTCGTTCACCCTAATGATGATGTAAACAAATCACAATCTTCAAATGATACATACCCGACTGCATTGCATGTTGCTGCTGTTATTGCTGTTGAAGAGCAGCTTCTTCCTGCTATTGCCAAATTAAAAGCAACGCTGCAAGAAAAAAGTGAAGCATTTGCACATATTGTGAAGATTGGACGTACACACCTTCAGGATGCAACACCTCTTACGCTTGGTCAAGAGATCTCTGGTTGGGTAGAGATGCTTAACAAATCTGAAAAAATGGCAAAAGATTCGCTGGAGGCTGTGCGTGAGCTTGCTCTTGGTGGTACAGCTGTTGGAACAGGACTAAATGCACACCCTGAACTAGGTGAAAGAGTTGCGAAAAAATTGAGTGAACTTACAGGGCATGACTTTATCACAGCTCCAAATAAATTTCACGCACTCACTTCTCATGATGCTCTTGTATATGCGCACGGTGCTTTAAAGGCACTTGCAGCAGATATGATGAAAATTGCAAATGATGTAAGATGGCTGGCATCAGGTCCACGTTGTGGTCTTGGTGAAATTGAGATTCCTGCAAATGAGCCAGGTTCATCAATTATGCCAGGAAAAGTAAATCCAACACAGAGTGAAGCAGTAACAATGGTTGCGTGTCAGGTTATGGGAAATGATACAACTATCGGTATTGCAGCAAGTCAAGGAAATTTTGAACTTAATGTATTTAAACCGGTAATTGCATATAATTTCTTGCAATCAGTAAGACTTTTAAGTGACTCTATTATTTCCTTTAATGACAATGCAGCTGTCGGCATTAAACCTGTAGAGAGCAAGATAGATCATTATTTACATGATTCATTAATGCTTGTAACAGCGCTTAATCCTTATATTGGATATGAAAACGCTGCAAAAATTGCAAAAACGGCACATGCAAATAACTCAACATTGAAAGAGACAGCTATTGAGCTCGGTCTTTTAACTGCTGAACAATTTGACGAGTATGTAAAACCAGAAGAGATGATTGCGCCTAAGGCTTAAAAGCCAATACAAGCGAGGAACTAAATTCCGAGTCGTATAAAGCGTAATTACAACCCAACTTAAAACAAGGAGAATAGATGAATATACATGAATATCAAGCAAAACAGGTTTTTGCTGAGTATGGTGTACCGACACCAAGAGGTATTATTGCAAATACACCAGATGAAGCGGTAAAAGCTGCTGAACAACTAGGTGGAAACATTTGGGTTGTTAAAGCTCAAATTCACGCAGGTGGACGTGGTCTTGGCGGTGGTGTAAAGCTTGGCAAGTCTTTAGAAGAGGTAAAAGAGCTTGCTAATGAGATCATTGGCATGACACTTGTAACACATCAAACAGGGCCAGAAGGTAAACTTGTTCAAAAAGTTTACATCGAAGAGGGTGCTGACATTAAAGATGAACTTTATCTTTCAGTTGTACTTGACCGTGCTGCTGAGATGCCTATTATCATGGCTTCTACTGAAGGTGGAATGGATATTGAAACTGTAGCTGAAAAAACACCGGAGAAGATTATCAAAGTAACAGTTGATCCTTCTATTAGTTTTCAAGGTTTTCATGGTCGTGAATTAGTTTTTGGACTTGGAATTACAGATAAAAATGAACAAAAGAAAATGATCGACTTCGCATCCAAACTCTTTAAAGTTTATATGGATAAAGATGCAGAGATGATTGAGATCAATCCTTTAATTAAAACTGGAGCAGGGGACTTTCTTGCACTCGATGGTAAAATGGGATTTGATGACTCTGCACTTGGACGCCACCCGGACATTGAAGCGATGAGAGATATCTCTGAAGAAGATCCAGATGAGCGTGAAGCTGCGCAGTATGGTCTCTCATACATCGCACTTGATGGTGAAATCGGTTGTATGGTAAACGGTGCAGGACTTGCAATGGGTACTATGGATACAATCAACTATATGAGTGGAACACCTGCAAACTTCCTTGATGTTGGTGGAAGTGCAAATGCAGAGACTGTTGCAAAAGGTTTTGAGATCATTCTTAAAAACCCTAATGTAAAAGCTATCTTTGTAAATATTTTTGGTGGAATCGTTCGATGTGATCGTATTGCAAACGGAATCTTAGAGGCTACAAAACTTGTAGATGTTCATGTTCCTGTTGTTGTACGTCTTGATGGTACGAATGCGCCTGAAGCAGCAGAGATTCTAAAAAATGCAAATATTGCAAATGTTATACCGGCAACAGACTTAGCTGATGGTGCAGCAAAAGCGGTTGCAGCAGCGAAAGGAGAGTTATAAGAGATGTCAATTTTAGTAAATAAAGATACAAAAGTTATCGTTCAAGGTTTTACTGGTAAAGAGGGTACTTTTCACGCTGAGCAGTGTTTAGCATATGGTACTAATATTGTTGGTGGTGTTACACCAAATAAAGGTGGAGAAGAACATCTTGGCAAACCAGTTTTTAATACTGTAAAAGATGCAGTCGATACAACTGGTGCTACAGTATCTATGATCTTCGTTCCACCTGCATTTGTTGCAGATGCTGTAATGGAAGCTGCTGATGCAGGAGTTGAACTTGCTGTAATCATCACAGAGGGTGCACCGGTAAAAGATATGATGTATGCAAAACAGTATGCTACAAAACATAACATGAAAACTATCGGGCCAAACTGTCCTGGTATTATCACTGCAGAAGAGTGTAAGATAGGAATCATGCCGGGTATGATCTTCAAAAAAGGAAATGTTGGTCTTATCTCTAAGTCTGGTACACTTACTTATGAAGGTGCAAATCAGGTTGTAAAAGAGGGTTATGGTATCACTACAGCAGTTGGTATCGGTGGAGATCCAATTATTGGTCTTTCATACAAACAAATCTTGCCAATGTTTGAAGCTGATCCTGAGACAGAAGCAATCGTTATGATTGGTGAAATCGGTGGAGACCTTGAGATTCAAGCGGCAAAGCTTATTAAAGAACAGATCACAAAACCTGTTGTTGCTTTCATTGCAGGACAAACTGCACCTAAAGGTAAACGTATGGGTCATGCAGGTGCTATCATCTCTGGAACGGCTGGAACTGCTAAAGAGAAAATGGAAGCACTTGAAGCTGCAGGTGTAAAAGTTGTTGTATCACCGGCAGAGATTGGTAAAGCTGTTGCAGAGGTATTAGCAAAAAAATAATACTCTAGATTGAGTGTGAGCCTGTTAACGTAACTTTTTGTTACGCTTAAGAGGCGATAGAAGCACATTTTAGAATATAATTATCAAAACTTGGATACTCTATGAGTAGAAAAGTAATATACAAATTTAATTTGTATTTAAATAATAGGAGAATAAATGGGAACTTTTAAAACTGAAAACCCAGGTGATCAACCTGTATGGGTTAACACTAACAATTGTAAGGCATGTGATATTTGTGTATCTGTATGTCCTTCTGGTGTACTTGGAATGGTTTACGATCCAACATCAACTCTTGGAGCAATGATTTCTATTGATTATCCAGATTCATGTATTGGTTGTAACGAGTGTGAACTAACTTGTCCTGATTTTGCTATTTATGTAGCAGATAGAAAAGAGTTAAAAGCAGCTGGAAAAAGCTTTGCAAAATTAACTGATGAAGCAAAAGAGCGTCAAGCTGCAATTGTTGCTAACAACTATATGTCGCTAAAACAAAAAGGAGCTAAATAATGAGAGAAGTAATCTCAACAGGTAATGAATTAGCTGCAAAAGCTGCAGTGGAAGCTGGAGCAAGATTTTTTGGTGGATACCCAATTACTCCATCTTCAGAAGTAATGCATGAATCTTCAGACCTTTTGCCAAAAGTAGGTGGTGTTTGTATTCAAATGGAGGATGAAATTGCTGGTATTTCAGCTGCACTTGGTGCTTCAATGGCTGGTGTAAAATCTTATACTGCAACATCAGGTCCTGGTATTTCACTTAAAGCTGAGCAAATTGGTCTTGGTTTTATCGCTGAAATTCCATTGGTAATCATCAATGTAATGCGTGGTGGCCCTTCAACTGGTCTTCCAACTCGTGTATCTCAGGCAGATATCGGTCAAGCTCAGTATCCAACACATGGTGACTATGCATCTATTACTTTATGTGCTGGTTCTTTAACTGAATGTTACACGCAAACTGTACGTGCATTTAACTTGGCAGAAAAGTATATGACTCCAGTTTTTATGCTTTTAGATGAAACAATCGGACATATGCACGGAAAAGCAGATTTACCAGATATGGAAGAGATTGAAGCTTCTATTGTAGATCGTGAAAAATTCCATGGTGATCCAGCTGACTATAAGCCATATGATGTTCCTATGAATAAGCCAGCAGTATTGAACCCAATGTTTGAAGGGTATAAGTATCACATTACTGGTCTTCACCACGGTCATGAAGGTTTTCCAACTGAAGATGCTGAACAGTGTGAATTTAACATTGAGCGTTTAGTAGGTAAAATCAATACTGTACACTTAGAAAATGGCGGGCTTGATGATCTTCCTGACTATGAAGAAGTTGATTTGGATGATGCTGATGTTTGTATCATTGCATATGGTTCAATTGCACTTGGTGCTTATGAGGCTGTTAAAAAGCTTCGTTCAGAAGGTATCAAAGCAGGACTTTTTAGACCAATTATGCTATGGCCGTCACCAATTAAAAGATTAGAAGAGCTTGGAAAGAAATTTGAAAATAGAATCATGGTAACTGAGCTTAATATGGGTCAGTACTCAAAAGAGATCGAACGTGTTATTAAACGTAACGATTTTGCAATGTTATTAAAAGCAAATGGTCGCCCAATCGCGCCAGCTGAAATGGTAGCAAAAGTTAAGGAGATGATGTAATGGCATTTAATTATGATAAATATTTACGTGTAAACAAGATGCCGACACTTTGGTGTTGGGGTTGTGGTGATGGTGTCATCTTAAAAGCAACTATCCGTGCTATTGAAAAAATGGGATGGGATATGAACAAGGTTTGTGTTATATCTGGAATTGGATGTTCCGGACGTTTCTCTTCATACATAGACTGTAATACTGTTCATACTACACATGGTCGTACTGTCGCATATGCCACAGGTATTAAACTTGCAAAACCTGAGGCACATGTAATTGTAGTTGCAGGTGATGGTGATGGTCTTGCTATTGGTGGTAACCATACTATTCATGGTTGTAGAAGAAATATTGATTTAAATTTCATTTTAATCAACAACTTTATTTATGGCCTTACTAACTCTCAAACATCTCCTACTACTCCTCGTGGTATGTGGACTGTTTCTCAGAAAAATGGTAATATTGATCCGACTTTCAATGCTTCGAATCTTGCAATTGGAGCGGGAGCATCTTTTGTTGCTCGTGAATCAATGATAGATCCTAAAAAATTAGAAAAAATTCTTGTAAAAGCATTTTCTCATAAAGGTTTTAGTTTTATTGAAGTACTTTCAAACTGTCACATTAACCTTGGGCGTAAAAATAAAATGGCAAATGCTATGGAAAACCTTGACTGGATTGATAGTATTACTTTACCGCTCAAAAAATGGGAAGCACTTGAAGACCCAATTGAGAAAGAAAATATCTTACCAACTGGTGTGTTAAGAGAAGTTGAGCAAGATGAGTACTGTGATATGTACGAAGAGATCAAAAAAGCTGCACAAGGACAACGTGCTAAAATTTCTCAAGATGACTTTGAGAAAAAAATATAAGGAGCTATAAATGAGACATACTTTAAGATTTACTGGTGTCGGTGGGCAAGGTGTTTTGCTTGCCGGTGAAATCATGGCTGCTTGTAAGATAAAAAATGATGGTTTCGGTCTAAAAACTGCTACATATACTTCTCAAGTTCGTGGTGGTGCAACAGTTGTTGATATCACACTCGATGATGATGAAATTCGTTATCCATATGCAAATGAAGGTGAAATTGATTTTATGCTTTCTGTTGCAGATGTTTCTTATCAGCAATTTAAAAACGGTGTGAAACCAGGTGGTACAATTGTTGTAGATCCAAACCTTGTTCATCCTACAGATGAAGATAGAAAAAAATGGACTATCCACGAGATTCCTATTATTACAATTGCAAAAGAAGAGGTTGGTAATGTAATTACTCAATCTGTTGTTGCTCTTGCAATTACAAATACAATGACAGGTGTACTCCCAGAAGAGTCTCTCATTGAAACAATGCTTTCAAAAGTTCCACCAAAGGTTCATGAAGCAAATAAAAAAGCATATGCACTCGGTAAAGCATACGCTTTAGACGCTATGGGTTCTAAATAAACCTGTAGATACTCCAAAGGCAGCTTTTTTAAGCTGCCTTTTTTATTTTAAAAATATTAATATTAAATAATATTTAAATTTTTATGCTCTCCCAAAAGAAATCCACATGCTTTTCAAATTGTGTAGTTAAATGATTGACCGAATTTGCATCAAATTTTAAAATAGTAACCTGTAATCTAATATAGAAGAGGGTGCTAATAAATTCATAGGCTACCATCATAGGATCACCAGAACGTATTAGTGAGTTTTGCATCATGATAAAAAAGCCCTCAGAGAGCGTTTTAATGTTCTTATCATGAAATTCACTTATAAATTGCTCTCTAAGCACACTATTTTGCATTAGTTCTATCATTAAAAGACGAAACATATTCTCATTGCTCTTATCGAATGTCAGCATTTTATATTGCATAGTAAATTTATGTAAAAAAGGTTTTCCACGTAAAGCAAGCTCTTTTATTTCATCACTAGAAAGAGAGAAGGGTGATGAAAATATTCCACGCGCTACTTCAATAAATATCTCTTCTTTGTTTTTAAAGTGATTATAGAGTGCACTTTCACGTATGCCTACTTCTTTTGCAATTTTTCGCACGCTTGCGCCTTTATATCCAAGCTGAGAGAAGAGGGTTGTTGCTACTTTCAAGATCTTCTCTTTTGTTTTACTACCTTTACTTATATCCCTGTTTTTAGGCATATTTGACTCCTTTTTTTCATATGAACAATTGTTAATGTATAAGTAATTATATATGAACAATTGTTAATTTAAACTTACAGTCACATGAACAGGTGTTCTTGTATTTTATTGCTATATTAACATTTGTTCATATGAGAAATTTTGCTCTGTAGAATTAATTGAGTATAATTCCATTAGGTATAGGAGATAGTTACTTGAGATTTCTCAAGAGGAAAGTCCGAGCTGCCGTAAGACAGTGTTCCATTTAACGAATGGCCGTAGCAATACGAGAGAAAGTGCAACAGAGACGAGACTTCTACATTTTGTGTAGTAAAGGTGAAAAGGTGGAGTAAGAGCCCACCAGTCTCTATGGCGACATAGAGAGCTTGTAAACCCAACATGGCAGCAAGAAACAGATGGTTAGCGTCTTACAAAGCTATTGTTTCGCTAGAGGCATGTTGTAAAACATGCAGTAGATTAATGCTATCAGTACAAAACTCGGCTTATCCTATACCTGAAAAACAACAAAGAAGTAGGGGAGCTAGAAAAAATATGCTACAGAGTATAGTCTTCTTTTTATTAGCCCTTCTAGTTGCTAACTGCTCATCACCTCAAATCAAATCAGAATAAAGCGCAAAATCGTACTGAACTCAACATCAGCTACAAAGATACTATTTTAATTACAGGAACCGATGAAGAAGTCTATACAAATAATATACATTTTGATAAAGCAAGCTATGAAGCAATAAAAAAAGCTGTAAAAGAAAACACAAAAATACAAAGAGCCAGTAAAGATAAAGAGATGAAAAAAAGCATTGATATCAAAAACTACATCAAAACAAAATGGTCGCCTAATTTGATCATTATAGATCAACTGGTTGCTAACCCCATAGGAAGAGTTCCAGTTGGAAGAAAGTAATTTTTCAAGAGAATTTACATTATGTTAACCAAAGTGGGTATTATTTTGTAGATATAATCATGTCTGGAATGGATGGTATCGAGCTTGCTCGTAAAATCCGTCAAATCAATCCTGCTCAAATTATAATTGTAATCTCAGCAAGTAACGATATGGAAAAAATTTCAGAATCAATCGAAGTTGGTGTTAATAGTTTCATTCAAAAACCAATTGATACGAAAAAGATCATCGAACTTTTAAATAATGTTGTTTCTATGATAGCAAAAAAGAAAAAAGTTGAGACAAAAACTTTTTCTATCTCTCTTCCTTTAGATCTTTATGATATCGTAAATGATAACGCAAAAGCAGAGAGCATCTCTAAAAATGCAGTAATTATTAGGGCACTTCGTAGTTTTTACGAATAAATAGATTTTTATATAGATTTTAGCTCTATTTAAGAGTAAAATCTATATAATTTCGGCTCAACAAAAGTTGAACTTTCACATAAAAAATGGCCCCATCGTCTAGCGGTTAGGATCCATGGTTTTCATCCATGTTACAGGAGTTCGAGTCTCCTTGGGGTCACCAACTTTTCTCTACAACTCCCTAAAATAAGCACTTTTACAAACCACTTGATTGAGAATATTGCATTTTGTACACATTTTTTGTGCACAGAGGGGTCACTCCGTGGGCAAATATATCATGCAAATCAACAAATCACTCTACTTTACTTCTCGAATCTGTTTCATGTTTATCTTCCTCATCGTAACACCTTTGTAAAAATTTACAAAAGTGTAGTTGAATTTTAGAAAATATCTCTGGAAATAAACAGCTAATTCTTAACTGAATATAAAATCGCGGACTTTAGCCAAAAGTGGCCGGAT